>JARFRL010000082.1 GCA_029287275.1 Pontiella desulfatans | reverse complement strand
TTGGCCGACGTGGCGCCCTTCATTCAGGAAGGGCTGGCGCTGGGGGTGGAGCAATTTTCATTCACGGGCGGCGAACCGTTCGTGATTCCCGACATGGTCGCGATTCTCGACCACGCGCTCGAGCACAACCCCTGCCTCGTGCTCACCAACGCGACGGAACCGTTGTTGAACCGACTAGGACAGCTCGCCGAGTTGACGCGAAAGCCCTTTCCTCTCAGCTTCCGCGTCAGTCTGGATCATCCCGATCCGGACAAACACGACGCGGAACGCGGACACGGGAACTTCAACCTCTCGTTGGAGGTGATGCGGGAATTAACGCGGCGGGGTTTCGGCGTTTCCATCGCGCGGCAACGCGCCACGGACGAGGACGTGGCGGCGGTCGACCGCGCCTACCGGCCCTACTTCGAACGCGCGGGCCTTCCCGTGGACACGCGGATCGTCGCGTTTCCGGAGTTTCACGAGCCCGGCTCTCATCCGAACGTTCCACATATCACGGAATCGTGCATGACCACCTATAAATCCGAAGCGGAGCGCGACGCGTTCATGTGCGGCTTCAGCAAGATGGTGGTCAAGCGCGACGGCCGCATGCGCGTCTACGCCTGCACGCTCGTGGATGATGACGCCGACTACGACGTGGGCGGGACGCTCGCGGAGGCCATGAATACCCGCGTCGTGTTGGGGCACCACCGGTGCTACACCTGCTTCGCCGCCGGCGCCTCGTGTAGCGAACTTTAACGATCGGAGGAACATGAAAATCCTGGCGCTCATCCTGTTGCTCGCGACCGCGTTCGCCGCGCGGGCGGATTACGCCGCGGTGCTGAGCGAGCACGTCGACGAGCACGGCATGGTGAACTACGCCGCGTTGAAAGCCGCCCGCGCGCCGCTCGACGCGTACGTCCGCACGCTGGAAAATCCCGACGCCACCGGTTGGGTCGAGGCGGACTGGATCGCGTTTTGGATCAACGCCTACAACGCCCGCACGCTGCAGGTGATCATCGATCATTATCCCACGGAAGGCATCCGCGAAATCCGCGGCGCGTGGACGAGACTCAAGGTGCCCGTGTTGGGGGAAGACCGAACGCTCGACGAAATCGAGCACGAGATTCTACGGAAGGAATTTCAGGAGCCGCGGATTCACATGGCGCTGGTCTGCGCGGCGCGGAGTTGCCCCAAGCTGCGAAACGAACCCTACGTCGGCGCGCGGCTTGAGCAACAGCTGACCGATCAATCACGCGATTTCCTGGCGCGGCCCGACCGCTTCCGCGTCGAGGGCGACACCGCCTATGTCTCCCGGATCTTCAAGTGGTTCAAAAAGGATTTCGATTCCGTGCCCGCTTTCATTCAAACCTATTCCGGCCGCGACGTTTTCAATCTGAAAATCAAGTACCAGGCATATGACTGGTCGTTGAACGAACAAAATAGGAGAGACCCATGATTAAACGAACCCTGCTCGCGCTGTGCGCCGTCGCGGTCATCGCCGACGCGAAACCGCTCGCGGCTGGAGAGTCGATTCCCGCTGGCCCGCTGAAAACCGTCGACGGCGAGAGCTTCGACCTGACCGCGGCGGCGAGGGAACAGCGCCTCGCGGTCATTTACTACCGCGGCGGTTGGTGCCCGTATTGCAACACGCATCTGGCCCAGCTTCAGGAGGCGGAGCCGGAATTGCGCGCGCTGGGCTATCGAATCCTCGCGATCAGTCCGGACCAACCCTCGAAAATGAAAGAAAGCCTGGAAAAGGGCGCGATGACCTACACGCTGCTGTCCGACTCGTCCATGGATGCCGCGAAGGCGTTCGGCATCGCGTTCGAGGTCGACGCGGCCACCATCAAGAAATACGAAGGGTACGGCATCGATCTCGAGGCCGCGTCGGGCGAGGCGCACCACCTGTTGCCGGTGCCTTCCGTGTTTCTGGTCGGAACCGACGGCGTGATTGATTTCGCGTACTCGAATCCCGACTACAAAGTTCGGCTCGAGCCGGCCGCGCTCCTTGCCGCCGCGAAAGCCGCGGTCGAAGCCGACACGCCCTAAGGATCGGCTGATGAAAAAATGGATCAAGCCGCTGGTGATCGCGGCGCTGGTGGTCGCGGCGCTGGTGTTGGCCGGAAGATATCTCGACCTGCAACAACGCGTCGCGGCCGCGTTGGCGTGGATCGAGGGGCTTGGTCCGGCGGGCATGGCGGTTTTCGCGGCGCTCTACGTGTTCGCCTGCGTTTTTTTCATTCCCGGTTCGCTGCTGACGTTGGGAGCGGGCGCGATCTACGGCGTCGTCACCGGCTCCGTCCTGGTTTCCATTTCGTCCGTCCTCGGCGCGACGGCGGCGTTTTTGGTCGGGCGCTATTTCGCGCGCGACTGGATCGCGAAAAAGATCGCCGGCAACGCGCGCTTCACCACCATCGACAACGCGGTGGCGGACGAGGGCTGGCGGATCGTTGGCCTCACGCGCTTGTCGCCCGTCTTTTCCTTCAACCTGCTGAACTACGCCTACGGGCTCACCCGCGTCACGCTCAAGGAATACGTGCTCGCGTCGTGGATCGGCATGATGCCCGGCACGGTGATGTACGTCTATATCGGCTCGCTCGCCGGCGACCTCGCGAGCGTCGGCGCCGAAACCGCGGACGCGCCGTCGACCGCGCGCTGGACCATCAACATCGTCGCGTTCCTCGCCACGGCGTGGGTCACCGTCTATGTCACGAAGATCGCCAAAAAAGCCCTGTCGGAGAAAATCGATGACTGAGGAATGGAACGTTCAACCCGCGCCGATGGACGAACACAACCAACGCTTGGTCGCCAACGTCCACCCGGACGATTGGGAAAACCCGACGCCCGACGGAACCTACAACCTCGTCGCGATCGGCGCCGGTACCGCGGGGCTCATTTCCGCGATCGGCACCGCGGGGCTCGGAGGAAAGGTCGCGCTGATCGAGCGGCATCTGATGGGCGGCGACTGCCTGAACGTGGGTTGCGTGCCCTCCAAGGCGCTGATCGCCGCCGCGCGCCTCGCCGCGAAATCAGGAACCGCGCCGGACTTCTCCCGCGTCATGGAGCGGCTCCGGAAAATCCGCGCCGACATCAGCGCGAACGATTCCGCCGCGCGCTACACCGAAAAAGGCGTGGATGTGTTTTTAGGCGAGGGGCGCTTCACCGGCCGCGACGTGATCGAGGTCGGCGGCCGCGCGATCAAATTCAAGAAAGCCGTCATCACCACCGGCGCGCGGGCGCTCCACCCCGATATCGCGGGGTTGGAAGCCGCGGGGTTCCTCACCAACGAAACGGTCTTCAACCTGACCGAACGTCCGAAACACCTGATCGTGCTCGGCGGCGGGCCGATCGGATGCGAGCTGGCCCAGGCGTTCCGGCGGCTCGGCTCGCAGGTAACCATCGTCGAAAAGGCGCGCTTTTTGCCGCGCGAGGATCCGGAGGCGTCGGCCATTCTGGCGGAAGCGTTTCGCCGCGACGGAATCGAAGTGTTGCTCGACTCGATGGTCGAGAAGGTTTCGTCGGACGGAGCGCTGAAAAGGGTTCACTTGGCTCAAAACGGCGTCGCGTCGACGGTGGAGGGCGACCAGATTCTGGTCGGCATGGGCCACGTTCCGAACGTCGAGGATCTGGGGCTCGAGGCCGCGGGGGTGGAATACGACGCGCGGAACGGCGTCGCGGTGAACGACCACCTGCGAACCAGCAATCCGAAGATTTACGCCGCGGGCGACTGCTGCATGCAATGGAAGTTCACCCACGCGGCCGACGTCGCCGCCCAGATCGTCATCCAGAACGCGCTGTTTGGTGGAAGGAAAAAACTCTCCGCGGTCAACATGGCGTGGTGCACCTACACCGACCCGGAAATCGCGCGCGTTGGCGTCCATGAGCGCGCCGCGAAAGAGCGGGGCGTCGAGACCGACTCGTATACGTTTGAAATGGCGGAAAACGATCGGGCCCAAGCCGAGGGCGATACCGAAGGCTTCGTGAAGGTCGTCGTGAAAAAGGGAACCGACACGATTCTCGGCGCGACGATCGTCGCGGCCCACGCGGGGGAAATGATCAACGAGATCTCCGTCGCCATGGCCGCCGGCATGGGGCTGGGAAAAATCGGCGGGGTGATCCATCCCTATCCGACCCGGTCCGAAGCGATCAAACGCGTCGCGGGCCTCTACAACCAAACCCGCCTCACTCCAACCGTCGCCAAGTTGATGAAAGGCTGGTTGAAGTTTGTGAGAGGGTGACGTTGGGTCAACCGCGCGGCCTACGCGGCGCGACTGCGGGGCTCGGAGCTCTCGCCGTTCGCGGCCAGGGCCCGCTCCCGCGCTTTGGCCTGGCGGGCCTGATACTCGCCGATGGGCAGAATTTCCGCGCCATGGGCCTCGTTGATCACCTCCGCCATGGCCAGATAGATCGCGCTGGCGCCGCAGACGATGCCTTCGAAGCCGGCGACCAGTTTGACCGCGTGGGCCATGGATTTCGGGACCCAGTGCCCCAGCGCCAGCAGAAAAAAGAGAATGGCCAGCGAGGAAAAGATGAATTGCAGCGCGCGGTTCGCCTTCAATGTCCCCGCGTACATCAGCGCGGTGAAGAGGCCCCACATGAAGAGATAGCAACCGACGAAGGCGGGGGGCGGCTCCGGGGCGAGCCCCAGTTTGGGAATGACGATCATGGCCACCAGCGTCAGCCAGAAGGAACCGTAGGAGACGAAGGCGGTCATGCCGAACGTGTTGCCCTTTTTATACTCGAGAATCCCGGCGATGATCTGCGCGATCCCGCCAAAGAAAATACCCATTCCAAGAATCATGCTCCCGACTTCCGGGAAGAAGCCGGCGTTGTGAATATTGAGCAGAACCGTCGTCATACCGAAACCCATCAGTCCGAGAGGGGCGGGATTGGCCAAGCCGTTTTTTTGCGTCATGTTTGAAACCTTTAACTGGTTGTTGTTACCGACCGAAGCCATGATGGAGCCGAAGGTTGTAGAGCAAAGCGTTCGGCCTTCCAAGCCTTAGATACAGAAAAGACGGGCACAATATATGTAATACAAAATTGTCATTAAATGGCCGGGTTGCCGCGGAGAAGGTATCCGGGCCATTAGCTGTCCGTCAGGCAGGCTGATGTTCCATCAACTCCAAAACCTTTCAGCGCCGCGACCTTCCCACGCCCGCGGGTTTTCGTTATAAACGCCGGTCCATGGATCCGAAGAAACTACCCATTTACGAACTGCGCGAGAAGCTCGCGGCCGCGCTGGCGGAGGGCAACCGAATCGTCATCGAGGCGCCGACGGGTTCGGGCAAATCGACCCAGGTGCCGCGGATGGTGTTGGACGGTGGGATCGCGGGCCCGGGCGAAGTCGTCGTGCTACAGCCCCGGCGCTTGGCGGCGCGGCTGTTGGCGAAGCGCGTCGCGTTCGAACGCGGCGAAAAGCTGGGCGACGTGGTGGGCTACCAAGTGCGCATGGACTCCGTCGTGTCGGCGCGCACGCGAATCCGCTACGTGACCGAAGGCATCCTGCTGCGCCAATTCCTTTCCGATCCGGAACTACGCGGTGTTTCGACCATCGTGTTCGACGAGTTTCACGAGCGGCACATCCATGGCGACATCACGCTCGCCCGCGCCCTTCGGTTGCAGGAAACGCGGCCGGACCTGAAGATCATCGTGATGTCGGCGACGCTCGACGCGGGCCCGTTGCGCGACTACCTCGCGCCCTGCGTGGAGTTGAAAAGCGAAGGCCGTATGTTTCCGGTGGAGATCTCGTACGCGAAGAAGCGGATTGATTTCAACAAGCACCGGGTGTGGGACGCCGCGGCGGACGCGTTCGAACAGGCGATCGAATCGGGCGCCGAGGGCGACGTGCTGGTCTTCATGCCGGGCGGCTACGAGATTTCCCGGACGGTCGACGCGATCCGCGCCAAACGCTGCGCCCGCGGCTTCGCGGTGATGCCGTTGCACGGCGAGCTCCCGCCTCAGCAACAGGACGCGGCGGTGGGCGAGTGCGCTCAACGCAAATGCGTCGTCTCGACCAACGTCGCGGAAACCTCGATCACCATCGACGGCGTGCGGATCGTGATCGACTCGGGGCTGGCGCGGATGGCGCGCTACGACCCGAACCGCGGCATCGACACCCTGCTGATCGAACGAATCAGCCGCGCCTCGGCGGATCAGCGGACCGGCCGCGCCGGCCGTACCGCGCCCGGCGCGTGCCATCGGCTCTGGACCGAACGCGAGCACGTGGCGCGGCCCATGCAGGAACTGCCGGAAATTCTCCGGCACGATCTCGCGGAGGTGGTGCTGACGCTCAAGGCGAGCGGTGTCGAAGACGTGGAACATTTTGAATGGCTGGAAAGCCCCGACCCGAAATCGTTGGCGCGGACGCTTTCGCTGCTGACCGATCTCGGCGCGCTGGATCACGCGGGCGTCCTGACGGAAACCGGCCGCAAGATGGTTTCGTTTCCGATGCACCCGCGCTACGCGCGGATGCTGCTGGCGGGCGCGCGATATGGCTGCGTGCGTCAAGCCTGCCTGATCGCCGCGCTGACGCAGGGCCGCTCGATCCTCGAACGGAACAAGGGCGCGTCAACCCGCGGCAAACGCGACGCCGCGCTGGGCGAGGACGACGTGTCGGATTTCAAGCGGCTGATGCGGGCCTGGAGTTACGCGGACGAAAACAACTATCGCGTCGAGGCCTGCCGCGCGCTGGGCGTTCACGCCGCCGCGGCCCGCCAGGTGAAACCGCTCTACGAACGCTTCATGAAAACCGCGGAACGGGAAGGCTTGACCGTCAACACCCGCGCGCCGATCGACGAGGATCTGCGAAAGTGCGTGCTGCTATCGTTCTCCGATCAGGTCGCGAAACGCCGCGACAAAAGCTCGCTGCATTGTCAGGTGGTCCATGGCCGAACGGGCGATTTGGACCGCGATTCGGTGGTGCGCGATTCCGAGCTGGTGGTCGCCGCCGAGATTCGCGAGATCGAGGGGCGCGATTTGAAGGTGCGGCTCAACCTCTGCACCGCGATCGAGGAGGCGTGGCTCGACGAGCTGTTTCCGGACGACTTGGAGGAGAAGGTCGAAGCCGTGTTCGATCCATCCATCAAGCGGGTGGTCGCGAAGCATTGGAAGTCCTTCCGCGGTTTGGAGCTGCGCGGCAGCATGAAGCAGGAGGTCGATCCCGATCAGGCCGCGGTCATCATCGCCGAGGAGGTGCTGGCCGGGCGCTTAAGCCTCTATAAATGGGACGAGGCGGTCGAAAAATGGATAGCCCGCGTCAATTGTTTGGCGGAAGGCTGTCCCGATTACGGCATCCCCGCCATCGACGAGGAGGCGCGGCGGGCGATGATTCAGGAGATCTGTCTCGGCGCGGTTTGCAAGCGCGATTTGAAAGACCGCGCGGTTTGGAACGTGGTGAAGTCGTGGCTGTCCGCCGCGCAACTCGAGTTGGTCGACAAGCAAGCGCCGGAACGGATCAAGCTGCCAAGCGGCCTCAACGCCAAGGTGCGCTACGAGGCGGGCCAGCCGCCCGTCGTCGCCGCGACGATCCAAAAACTTTACGGCCTCAACGAATCGCCGCGGATCGGCTTCGGCCAAATTCCGGTGGTGGTGGAGGCGCTCGCGCCCAACCAGCGCCCGCAACAGAAAAC
>JARFRL010000081.1 GCA_029287275.1 Pontiella desulfatans | reverse complement strand
CCGTTCAGCGAGAACTACGACGTGATTAAAACCACCGGCGACCTGCGATTCGGCGATTCGTCCGAAAACATCAAGGCGGGAAAATTCCGCGCGCCCACGCCGGCGGAAACCTGTTGCGTTTCGGACGACCTGCTGGAAAGCGCCAATCAACGCTACCTTCAATTCCAAAAGGCCGCCGCACCCTATCTGGCTTGACGGAGCTCACGATCGGCGCGACGGCACCGCCAACTTCAAACGCGTTCATTAAACTGGGAACTCCGCGAAAATATCCGTACGATGCCTGTGTTTTACAAGGAGCGGGTTATGTGCGAAACATGCGGATGCGGAACGGCCAACCAACATCAACATAAACACGAGCATGAACACGGCCGCACCAAAACCGTGACGCTCGAGGAAAAGGTGCTCGCCCACAACGACGCGCTCGCGGACCGCAACCGCGCCTGGCTCGCGGACCGCGGCGTGGTCGCGATCAACCTGATTTCCGCGCCGGGCTCGGGCAAAACCTATCTGCTCGAAAAGACGCTCGAGGCGCTCGACGGAAAAATCAAGTGCGCGGTCATCACTGGCGATCAACAGACCGACCGCGACGCCGAGCGCTTGCGCGGCAAAGGCGCGCCGATTCATCAGATCGAAACCATCAGCTCCTGCCATCTCGACGCCCATCAAGTGTTCCACGCGCTGGAGAACGTGATCGAGGACGACACGAAACTGCTCTTCATCGAGAATGTCGGCAATCTGGTCTGCCCCACCGCGTTCGATTTGGGGGAGAGCTTCAAAGTCGCCCTGCTTTCCACGCCCGAAGGCGAGGACAAGCCGATCAAATATCCCGTGCTCTTCGCGACCGCGAAAGCGATCGTGCTCACGAAAATGGATCTGGCGGAACCGTTGGATTGGGATCTATCCGCCTGCCGCGGATACATCCAACGCGTTCAACCCGGCGCCAACGTCATCGAGCTCAGCGCGAAGTCCGGCGACGGCATGGCCGCGTGGCTGACGTATCTCGAACGCTTAGTTCAATAGCTTCCACCACGCCGAATCCGCCGCGTAGGGCGCTTCGATGACGACCGGTTTTTTGAGCGTCGGATGCGTTACTTCCAAACGGCGATGATGCAGCGCGATGGCGCCATCCTTCGACCGCGCGGCGGCTCCGTATTTCACGTCGCCCGCGATCGGCGTTCCCATCGCGGCGAGCTGGGCGCGGATCTGGTGATACCGTCCCGTCTCCAAATCGATTTCAAGCAAGGTCAGCGCGCCGACCCTTTTCAGCGTGACGTAGCTCAGCGCCGCCCGCTGAGCGCCCGCGGCGCCCTCGCGACTCAGCTCGGCGCGGTGGTTTTCGTGCGACAGCCAATGAACGAGTTCGGCCGCGGGCTTCTTGGGCGCGCCTTCGACGAGCGCGTGATAGATCTTTCGGCAAGCGCGCTTCCGAATATCCTCGTTCAACCGACTCAGCGCCTTGCTGGTGCGGGCGAAGAGCACGACGCCGCTGACGACCTTGTCGATCCGGTGCGCCGCGTTGAGGAAAACCGCGCCCGACTTGTTCTTATCCACTCGGACCCACTCGCGCGCCCAGTCCTCCAGATTCCGCAGTCCGGTGCCGCTGTCCTGCGAAAGCAGACCCGCGGGCTTGTTCACCGCGAGCAGATGATTGTCCGCGAACAAAATCAGCGGGTCCAATTCGGACGCTCTATAGTTGCTTTCGTTCATATAAATGGATTTATACACAAAGACACGAAGGGCTCTAAGACTCTAGTTCGTTTTCTTCGCGATCTTGGTGTCTTGAGCGACCGAAGGGAGTGAGTGTTGATTTATTAATTGGCAATCCAGCGGGCCCAGTTTCCGTTGGGAAGCTCGTTCACGTCGGCGGCGCCCGTCAGCAGCATCTCGCCGCGCTCGAAGGTTCCTGTTTCGTGGTACTGCCGGAGCAGGTTCTTCAGCACGATGGGCGAGAAGCCGGGCGTGTGGGAGGTCAGCAGCACGAACGCGGGATCGTCGGACAACACCTCGTGCACGAGATCGAGCGTGGTTATGAGCTGGTCCTCGATTTTGTAGAGCTCGCCCTTTTTGCCGCGGCCGAACGAAGGCGGATCCAGCAGCACGCCGTCGTATTGATTACCGCGCTTCACCTCGCGGCGTAGAAATTTGATGACGTCGTCCACGATCCAGCGGATCGGCGCGTCTTGTAGATCGTTGAGCGCGGCGTTTTCGCGCGCCCAGTCCACCATGCCCTTCGACGCGTCGAGATGGCAGCAGGCCGCGCCCGCCTGCGCGGCGGCCAGCGTGGCCCCGCCGGAATACGCGAAGAGATTGAGAAACCGTGGTTCGCGGCCGGTCTGTTCCTTTCGCGCCGCGAGCGTCGAGCGGATCCACTCCCACAACGCGCGGGTTTCGGGAAAGACCCCGATGTGACCAAAGTCGGTCGCGGAGAGCTTCATTACCACGCCGGCGATCTCGACGTTCCACGACTCGGGCAGCTCGCGGCGTCCTTCCCAGTTCAACCCGCCGACGCGGTCGAAACTCGCCGTCGCGTTCTTCCACGCCTTGGGATTCCGCGGCGCCCAGACGGCCTGCGCGCAGGGACGCTCCAGAATGATGTCGCCATAACGCTCAAGCTTCTTCCCGTCGCCGCTATCCAGTAGTTCATATTCATAGTTCATAAAAGACTCCCTGTCGTGGCGGTTGAGTCGTGAAACGTGATCAGGACGGCACGACTCACCACTCACGCGACACGTTAAACTTTCCTCGCCCGATCCTTGAACGGGTTGTTCGAATTCTTCGCGGGCGCTTTCATGCCGGACCGCGCGATGTTGACCAGAATTCCGACCATGACGCTCGAGACGAGCAGACTCGAGCCGCCGTAGCTGATGAACGGCAACGCCAACCCTTTGGTCGGCACGCAGCCGGTCACGACCGCGAAATTGATGAGCGCCTGAATCGTGATCATCAGCGTGATGCCAAACCCGAGCAGCCGACCGAAATCGTCGCGCGCGTGGAGCGCGACGCGCAAGCCGAGCGCGAACAGAACCACGTACAAGAACACCACGATCAGCGAGGCGATCAGCCCGAGTTCCTCGCCAATGATTGGAAAAATGAAATCGGTGTGCGCCTCGGGCAGGTAGTGATACTTCTGCATGCTGTTGCCGAAACCGACGCCCGCGACCTCGCCGCCGGCGAAGGCGCGGAGTGAATTGATCAGCTGCCACGCCTTGTCCTTCTCGTATTTCTGGGGATCGAGGAACGCCAGGATGCGGCTCATGCGCTCGGGGTTCTGAAAGATGAGCAGCAGCACGCCCATCAACCCCACCAAGCCCGTGACGAGCAGGGGCGCGACGCTGACCCCGCCGAGAAACATCATGCTCACCGCGACGGACGAAACGAGCATCGTGGTTCCGAAGTCCGGCTCGATGACCAGCAGCGCGGCGAACACCGCGAGCATGGCGAAAGGAATCAACACCCCGCGCTTGAGCTCGTCGATTCGGCGCTGGTTGCGGGCGAGCCACCACGCGAAGAGCATAATGACGCCGAGCTTCGCGATTTCCGAGGGTTGAATCGTGAGCGGCCCCAGCTTCAGCCATCGCCAGCTGCCGTTGATGGTGTGGCCGATGCCGGGAATCCTGACCAGCACCAACAGAACGACGGAGAACGCCGCGATCGGTATGGCCAGTTTTTTGTAGCGGGTGTAATCGAAACGCGCCGCGACCGCGGCCCCGCAAAAAGCGATCGCCAGCCACATGAGCTGGCGCTTCACGAAATAGGTGGCGTCGTCGTACTTGGCCGAGCTGGCGCTGGCGAGCACGAGCACCCCGAGCGTGACGAGTATCAATACGACCGCGATTAGCAGCGATATGGTTCTACGCATCGATACCCGCCGCCTGGCTTACTCCGCGACCGGAATGCGAATGGTCTGGCCTTCCTTGACCTGCGATTCGTCGCTGATGCCGTTCAGGCGCATGATCTCGGCTTTGCTGACGCCATACTGACGCGCCTTGTCGTCGAGCGTTTCACCCGGATAGAGCACTTCGTCCACGACCATGTCGACTTCCATCGGCGAGGCGACGGGCTCGACGGTCTGCACGGAATCAAACACCGGCTGAGTGGGTTCGGGCGCGGGAGCGGATGGCTCGGGCTCCGGAGTCGGCTCGGCTTTTTTGGTGGTCTGGGTGGAGGTTTTCTTGGTGGTGGTCGGAACTTTTCCGTAGGAAGGAATGTCAAGCGTGTCGCCCGCCATGATGACGTCGCCCTTGATGTTGTTGAGCGAGCGAAGGTCGTTGATGCTGACGCCCGCGGCCAACGAGATCTCGGAAAGGGTGTCGCCTTTCTGGATGGTGTAGGTTCCGCCTTTCTGGATGGAACCGGTGCTCTTGGTCGTGGTGATCGAAGCGCCGCGGCCGGCTGGAACGCGCAGTTCCTGCCCCACGTACAGCACGTCCGGGTTGGAAAGGTTGTTCATCTGAACGAGCGTCGCGGTGGTGGTGTCGAAGTCAACCGCGAGCTGGGAAAGCATATCGCCCTTCTGGACGATGTAGACTTCGGTGGTGGACTCGACCGGAGCGATCGGCGCCATCGGCTCGACGGCGGTGTAATCGCTTTCCTGAATCGCGGTGGAATCATCCATCATGGTCGCGTCGTCTTCATAGCCCGTGTAAAGATCCGCGCCCATCTGGGACTGTCTCTTATACACATCTGACGCTGCCGACGATCCAACTCTAGTGGAGAGCGCGGTGGGGGGCGGGGCGTTGAGAAAGGGGGGGGGGGGGGGGG
>JARFRL010000151.1 GCA_029287275.1 Pontiella desulfatans | reverse complement strand
CTGCATGTATGGCTGCGCGTTCTGCGCCAGCGGACAAAACGGCGTGAAACGAAACCTGATGGCCGGCGAGATCGTCGGCGAGCTGCTCTCCGCGCAACGCGAATACGGCGACCGCGTCACCAACCTCGTCTTCATGGGCATCGGCGAGCCGTTCGACAACTACGACGAGGTGATGCGCGCCATTCGCATCATGAACGATCCCGACGGGTTTTGCCTGGGCGCGCGCCGCATCACGGTGAGCACCTGCGGCGTCGTGCCCGGCATCGAGCGGTTCGAGCGCGAGGGCCTGCAAGTCGAGCTATCCGTTTCGCTGCACGCGCCGACCAACAACATCCGCGACGAGCTGATGCCGGTCAACGTCTCCTGGTCGCTCGACGAGCTGATGGACACCTGCCGCGCCTACACCGCGCGTACCAAGCGCATCATCACCTTCGAATACACCATGATCCGCGACGTGAACGACACCGAGCAGGATCTCAGCGAGCTGATCGACATGCTCAAGACCTTCCCCTGCCGCGTCAACCTGATTCCGCTCAGCGAGATCGATGAATACGATGGAAGAACCTCGCGCCGCGAGACCGTGGAGCATTTCATCAAGCAGCTCGAAAAGGCGGGCGTCAACACGACGGTGCGCTGGTCCAAGGGCGTCGACGTCAACGCGGCCTGCGGACAGTTGCGCAGCAAGTCGATGGGGAAAAGTTTAAGAGTCGAGGGTGAAAAGCAAGTTGAAGGGTGACACGGCTGAAGAGTTAAATGGGTGAAAAACTACACTTTCACTCTGAAACCTTTTCACTCTGAAACCCTGAAACCCTTTAACCTTTCCACTCTCCCATGGTTTCGCGTACCCTCTTTGGGCGATGATGAAGGAGTGGTCCAGGAAAACGATGGTGATGGCGTGCGCTTTGGCGTGCGCGGCCGCGGCTGTTTTCGCGGAGCAACCCGAGCTCGAGTACCGCGTCAAGATCGAAGGCGCCAAAGACGGCGCCGTGAAGAAGGCCATCAAGAACTCCGCGCTGACGGTCACGATGCGCCGCCGACCGCCCTCGACCGCTGGGCAATTGCGCCGCCGCGTGGAAAAGGACGTGCCGCGCGTCGAGGCGATTCTCGTTTCCCGCGGATACCACGACGGCCGCGTCGAAACCGAGGTCGATTCCAAGCGAAGCCCGGCGCGGGTTTATCTGCGCGTGGAGCAGGGCGAGCAATACCGCTTCCGAACCGTCGCGCTCGCGTTCTCCGGCGCGACGGACGGGGAACTCCTGAAAATCAAGCCGATGGTCCGCCCGCGCGACAAGGCGATCGCGGCGAACGTGTTCGAGGAACAAGTCCGCGTCGTGGATCTGATGAAACGCCGCGGGTATCCGTTCGCGAAGCTCGCCCGCCGGACGGTCTCGATCGACCGCGACGCGAAGGTGGTGGATCTCGCGCTCGATTTCGATCCGAGCGCGTTGTCGTTTTACGGGCCGACCCGGGTGGAAGGGCTGGAAGACCTGCCGGACAAGTTCGTCCATCGTCAGATTCCCTGGCGCGAGGGGCGCCGCTACGACGCGCGCCAGACCCGCGACTTCGAAGCCAAACTGCTGGGAACGGGCCTTTTCGGGTCGGCCCGCGTCACGCCCGAGGCGGCGACCAACGGCACCAACGCCATTCCAATCCGCGTCGCGCTGAGCGAGCGGGACCAGCGGACCATTCGACTCGGCGTCAACTATTCCGACATCGGTCTCGGCGGCCGGATCTATTGGGAGCATCGCAGCGTCTTCGGCGCGGGCGAGCGCTTCGAGACCTCGCTGGGTTGGACGCCCGTGGAAACCGAGTGGGAGAGCCGGCTGACGCGCTCCGGATTTCTGGACGCGAACCAGTCGCTCGTGCTCAACGTGACCGCGACCGTGGAAACGCCCGACGCGTACGACTCGAAAAAGGTCAAGGGCTCGGGCATGGTGCTGCGCGATTTCACGCCGAAAATCCAAGGCGGCGTCGGCGCGGGATACAACTATTCGCTGGTGGATCAGTTCTCGAGTCAGGACCGGTTCGCCTACGTCTTCTTCCCGTTGCAGGTGGTGTTCGACTACCGCGACGACCGGCTGAACCCGCTCACCGGCCACCAGGCCTTCGGACGGACGACCTACAACAACGACACGCTGGGTCAGGACTCGTTTCTGAAGAGCTACGCCGAGGGGCGCGACTATCATTTGTGGTGGGACAAATACCGGCTTTCCTCCGCGTTGCGCCTGACGGCCGGAAGCATCGACGGCGCGGCGGTCGAGTCGGTTCCCGCGGACGAACGCTTCTACGCGGGCGGTGGCGGCTCGATCCGCGGCTATGAATATCAGCAGGTCGGTCCGAAGCTGGGCGACACGCCGACGGGTGGCGACAAGCTGCTGGAGTTCTCCGCGGAGTTGCGGGTTCAACCGGGCAATCGGTTGGGATACGTGGTGTTCGTGGACGGCGGCACGGTCTACAACGGGCTC
>JARFRL010000438.1 GCA_029287275.1 Pontiella desulfatans | reverse complement strand
TCCGCGAAACCGTTTTCCTCGAAGAAGGCGATGCGCTTGTTGGATTGGTTCGCGGGATCGTTCCAGGCTTTTCCAAGATAGACCATTTCGGCCAGTCCCGAGGAAAAACCGGCCAACCAGCCGAGCCGTCCGTTCTCGACGTCCTGAGGCAACGTGAAGACGCTGTGGCCAATCATGACGCGGTGCGCGTCGTCGGACGATTCGAGCACCTCGACGTGAATTTTGGTGCGGGCGTTTAGATAATCGCTTTGGGCGCGCCGCGGATAAAGCGTGTTGCCGTAGACCGGCCAGGCGAGGGCCATGGTCTTGAGCGCCAGCTTGTTTTCCGGTTCGGCGGTATACCCGTTGGGA
This sequence comes from Pontiella desulfatans, assembly GCA_029287275.1. Taxonomy (GTDB): domain Bacteria; phylum Verrucomicrobiota; class Kiritimatiellia; order Kiritimatiellales; family Pontiellaceae; genus Pontiella; species Pontiella desulfatans_A. Next base: position 1,343 of record JARFRL010000438.1, on the reverse strand, counting down.
TTGTCCGCCTCAAGCATGACGCGCTTGTGGGAAAACTTGGGCAGCATGAGCGCCGTCTGGTTTCCATCGACGGGGAATGAACCCGGCTCGATTCCGGCCGCGAGCTGCAGGAAGTGAGCGGCTGTCAGGTCGGTCTGCCCGTGGAAGGACTGGCCCTCTTTCGCCGAGATGGTTTCGCCGTTTTCAACGGCGGTCGCCGCGTTGGCGGAGGAGGGGGAGAAGAGATTGACCAGCACATAGGCGTCGTCTCCAAACGCCGCGCGTTCGAGGGCGAGCCGTTCCGAGGTGGTTCGCGAGTAGTCCGCGGACTGCGCCTGTAGATAGAGCCAGGGTCGGTTGGCGCCGCCACTGAAGTGGTTGGGCTCGATGTAGACGTTGAGCTGCTCCACCACGTTCAGCGCGAGGACCACCACGAGGGTGATCAGCACGATCACCGTGCAGAGAACCATGTCCGAGAAGGATTCATAGATCCCTTCGGAGCCGGAATGGGCTTCTTGTCGAGACGCCGCGCTCATCACGCGACCTTCTGCTGGCTAGCGGTGGATTTATTCTCGACGAACCGCTGGATCGAGTTGGCGGCCAGCGAAAGTTGATCCGAGATCGCGGCGGCTTCCGTATCGAGCTTGGCGTTGGCCATGGTGATCATTTCACCGGTGGCCTGGCTTATGGCGGCGTGCAGTTCGCCAACGGCTCCATTGAGCTCGATGCTGGTTCCATCAATGGAAAGTTTGAAGTCGGCTAGCGACCCGGCAACCGTTTCGGCGGCCTGGTTGACGGACCCGTTGAGCCCGTCGAAGGTTTCGGTTACCTCTTCGCCGGACTTGCCGATGATATCGTTCAACCCACCAAAGGCTTCCCGCAGATCCGTTCCGGAGTTTTCGATGGAGGTGTTGATGGAGCCCATGGCCGCGCGAACGCCGTCGCCGGCGGTTACAAGCGATTCGTTGAGAACGTCGACGGTGGATCCAATTTCGTTGCTGAACACATGGATCTGTCCCACCATGTTGTCGATGCCGTCCTTCGTGGCGGTCATGGCGTGCGCGCCGGCGGCTTCAAGCGACTGGCCGAAGGCGCCTATGGCGGAATCGAAGGACGTGGCCACGCGGGAGGTGACCAGGTCGACTTCCTGCTGCATTCGCTCAAAACTGAGAACCACTTTTGAAATCTGTTGGTTGAGTTCCTCTTCCTTGCTTTCGAGCGTAGCCGTCAGATGGACGTCGGCGTATTCCGTGGCCGCCGCGCAAAGTTCGGACAGGGAGTTGAGCTGCGAAACGGCGACGGCCCGGAGAATCAAGCCACCGAGGGCGCCAAAGAAGGTCGTGTAGAACGCGGTGCCCATGCCG
>JARFRL010000409.1 GCA_029287275.1 Pontiella desulfatans | reverse complement strand
CACGATTTCAACAACATCCTTCAAGGCATTCTCGGTTTTAGCGAGTTGCTCGAATACGGCCTTCCAGCGGATTCCCAAGAGTTGGAGAACGCCCAGGAAATCCACAAAGCCGCCAAACGCGCGACCACCCTGACGCGTCAGCTGCTGACGTTCAGCCGCAAGCAACCCTCCCAGTTCGAAATGCTCGAACTCAACGACGTCATCCACGACTCCCACTCGTTGTTGGAGATGCTCTTGGGCGAGAAATACGAGATCGTTCTCGACCTGAAAGACGAGCTCGCGCCGATGCGCGCCGACCATGGCCAACTCACCCAAATCATCATGAATCTGGCGGTCAACGCGCGCGACGCGATGCCGGGTGGAGGCCGGTTGACGCTGTCGACCCAAGAGGAATACTTCACGACTGAAGACGCCATCCCCGTCGTCGGCGCGCGGCCAGGGGCTTATCAGCTCCTCTCCATCACCGACACCGGCCATGGAATGAGCGATGAGGTCAGGCAGAAACTGTTCGAACCGTTCTTCACCACCAAGGAAGTGGGCGAGGGAACGGGCCTGGGCCTATCCGTCGTGTATGGCATCGTCAAACAAAACAAGGGCTGGATCAGCGTGTATAGCGAGATAGGAAAAGGGACTTGCTTCAGGATCTTTTTACCCGTCGATGGCCCCGAACCAAACCCGACCGATCCCTCCATCGATCCGTCGGGCGACCAGCGGAACGCCTCCATCCTCGTCGTTGAAGACGATCCCGAAGTGACGCTCATGATCATGGAAATCCTCAAGAACGGATATCAGGAAGTCACCTTCGCGGTCAGCGCGGAGGAAGCCCTCGAGTCGATCCGCGAAAACAACTCGCGCGTCGATCTGCTCATCACCGACATGGAATTGCCCGGCATGCGCGGCGACGAGCTCGCCGACGAACTGCGGCGCGAGGCCCCCCTCCTGCCCGTTTTGCTCATGAGCGGCTATCGCGATCAGCAAACTCGCTGGCCGCATCTGTCCAAGAAGGATTATATATTTATAAATAAACCTTTTACAGTCTCTCAGCTTTTATCCACCATTGAAACTCTGTTTAAAGAAAGGCGACGCCTATGAAAAGGATATTGATAATCGACGACGATCCCATCATTCGGAAGCTGTTCTCCCAGTTCCTTGAAAAGCAAGGCTACGAGGTGGTGCTGGCGGAAAACGGAAAAATCGGCATGAGCAAGATGATTGAAAATCCGCCGGATCTCATCATTACCGACATTCTCATGCCGGAAATGGACGGACTGGAAATCCTCTTGAAGATTCGCGAGACCCACTCCCACATGCCCGTGATCGCCATTTCCGGCGGCATGCGCGCCATGCCGATCAACTTCCTCAAACAAGCCAAGCTGTTCGGGGCGTTGCACGTTTTCGAAAAACCCGTGCCGCTCAGCGTGCTGGATCAGGCCATTAAAGATTCATTGAACCTCGAGTGATTGAAACACCACCGGAAATAACCGCATGAACATCTTGAAACGAATTTCTGAAGCTCAGGATCGTATTTTAGTCGCGTTGACGACCTGTGAAAACAGGGTTGGGGATTTGTACACGGAATATGAACGCCTGCAACCAAACCTGGCCGAGCTGTGGAACAAACTCACCAAGGAAGAGCGGAAGCACGCCGAACTGCTCGAAGGGGTGCGCGACGACCTGAAAGAGGGCGAGCTGTTGCGCGAGCTCAACGAATTCAACCTCGAGAGTGTTCAACATCTGGTTGATTACGTGAACGATCGAATCGCCGAAGCTCGGCGGACCCCCCCGACGGAAGCGGACGCGGTAGCGATCGCGCTCTCCATCGAATCCTCGATTATCGACGCGCGCTTCTTCAGCTTTGTTCACTCCAACGGCTCCGCGTTCCAAAACGCGGCGAGCCAACTCGCGCACGACACGGAAAACCACGTCAAAATGATCCAAGACGCCAAAATGGCGTTGTTGAAGGCCCGGCGCTAACTCGCCGCCGACGGGGCGGCTTTCGCCTCATACCGACCTCGAAAACATTAAGGCGTTAAACGGGACTAGACCACGAAACTCACATAGATCACAAAAGAGGTTCTTCGTGAGATTTAGTGGTGATACTCCGTGGATTTAAATTTCGGAGAATGAATTGAGCTTAATCGCGACCGCAACCAAACCAGAGGAAACAGGAGGGGTAAGTAGCAACGAATGTAGGAAAAACAACGAATGCTTCGGGCGAATAGATTCGTTGTTTTTCCTACATTCGTTACCGAACTATTTCCTCCGCGCGGACGGAGGCTCTTGAAAAAAGAGGGCTCGCCATAACAATATTCGACGAGTCACAAAAGAACAGCAATCGCCCTATTTTGTGAGTCCTGAGTATTTTGTGGTTACCAGTAAGTTTAGTCTGAGAAATTTTAGCCCCTGGTATCAGT
>JARFRL010000405.1 GCA_029287275.1 Pontiella desulfatans | reverse complement strand
TCTGATACCAGTTGCTAAAACTTCTCAGACTAAACTTAATGGAAACCATAAAATACTCAGGAATCACAAAATAGGGCAATTACTGTTCTTTTGTGATCTATGTGAAAAATTGGTCATTATCCATTTCCAATTATGTGGTTTAGTCCCATTGATACCTAAATATTTTTGAGATTGGTATGATTTGATCCTCCGCGCGTTTCGCGTGAAGCCCGCGTCGTTACGGCGCGGGCTTTTTCGTGGGCGCGAAAAAACAGCGCGGGGAAGCAAGGATCAAAAAAGCGGGCGGTGACGACATCGGGGCAAAAAAAACGGCGAAAGGAAAAGAGGAGGGAAACCTTTCGCCGAAAAACGGGAACCCAACAAGATACCCATTTTATAAATTGTCATTTTGTTTTCATTCCTGAGAACGGGGGCAAATTCACACCTTTCATTTTGGCAAGCGAGAAAAAAAAACAAAAAACAGGCCTCCTTTTCCGATGGATTTTCGCAAAACCATCCCCTGTATTTAGTTATGAAAGAGGACTGGTCGACGAAAAATCGATTATTCGGCGCGCGGTTCGCGTGAAAAGCGTCGGATTAACCGCTCCATTCACGGTTGATCCGGCGCTCTCGGCGCGAGCGGCCGGTCGCCCCCGCCTCGATGCGCGCGCGGCCGCGGCCACCGTTTGGGCGGAGGAAAACACGCGTGAATGGTTTGTCACGTCTTCAGGCGTTGGTTAATGTCTCCACCTGTTTTTCGATGGAAAGGATCGATATCATGAATAAGTTTTTAACGGCCCTGTTTCTGGCCGCGGTTTTGATGGTTGGCGGAGCCCGCGCCGAGGATGAAATCGCGTTCGTTGATTTGCAGGAAGTCTTCAAGCAATTCTACAAAACGCAACTCGCGCAGGACCAGATTCGCCAACAGGCGGACGACATCAAAATGGAGCGCGACGAGATCGAGGAAGAGGTGAAGGTGATGAAGGAGGAGATCGAGGTCCTCCGCGCCGACTCCCGCGATGAAACCTTGAGCGATGAGGTGCGCGCCAACAAGCGTGATCAACTCGAGGAGAAGCTGGTCGAGCTCCAAACCAAGGAGCAGGACATGGTCGAGTTCGAAAAACTCCGCCGGCAGCAGATGGAGCAGCAGAACACCCGCATGACCAAAAAGTTGTTCGATGATATTCACGCGTCGGTGATCACCTTCTCGAAGGCTCAAGGATTCACCGCGGTCATCGATCGGTCTTCGCACAGCCGCATCGGAACCGACAACGTGCTGATTATCAGACCGAACGTGGACAACACCGCGGACTAGCTCGCCGAGCTGAACGAAGGCCGCGAGACAAC
>JARFRL010000374.1 GCA_029287275.1 Pontiella desulfatans | reverse complement strand
GACTCGGCTTCGAGGCGAATGAAGTTCATCTCTTTGGAGCGGTCGATGTTCGGCGGGGGAACGGTTCCGCGCCCGGCCTCGATGGACTTCATCAGCCACGCCATGTTCTCGCCGAGGTTGTCCATGGTCTGCATGCCCTCGACGTCATGCTCGGTTTCGCCCTTCGCGGCGCCGTAGACCATGTTCCAATAGGTCGAGGTGGCGATCGGCATCTGCGAAATGGAAAAGAAATGATGCATGGTGTTGATGGCGTGCTGCGATCCGCCGCGGCGCACCGCCGCGACCGCGGCGCCCACCTTGCCGGCCAGATTGCTTCCGTTGGCCAGCGTGACGTATCCGGCGCGGTCGATCAGCGCTTTCATCTCGGCGGTGACGTCCGAGAAATACGTCGGCGATCCCAGCAGAATCCCGTCGGCCGCGATCATCTTGGCGATGACGTCGTTCAGATCATCGGTATGAATGACGCACTTCTGGTCCTGGTTCTTGAAACACATTCCGCAGGCCGTGCAGCCGCGGACCGGCTTGCCACCAATTTTAACGATCTCGGTTTCAATGCCATGCGCTTCCAATCGCCCACACACCCGACTCAGCAATAGCTCCGTGTTCCCGCCTTTTCGGGGGCTTCCATTAATCGCGACGACTTTCATGACTCCATCTCCGTTGGTTTAAAGACGAAAGATTAAAGCCACGCAACCGTTTGTCAACCGAGCGCCTTTACTTACTGGCCGCGGCGGGGACCACCGAGGTCCGCGGCTTCCAGATAAAACTTGTCATGCCCTCGATACATGATCATTATAATCACATTATGAGACTATTGCGCGCGGGCCTATTATTTCTCACGATTGTTTTCAGCGCGGCGGCTGGCGATGTGCCGTGGGATGGCGAGGGAATGACCGCTCCCGAAAATCTTCCCGATCCTCGGTGGGACAACGAGGACAACTGGGCGGGCGACACTTTCCCCGGAACAGGGGATCGAGCCCTCCTGCTGCCGCCGATCAACACGGCTTTCGTGCATCTGGTTCTCCAGCACACGGAAGTCGGCTCGATTGATTGCCGCGTTCCTTTCAAGCTGGACACCAAACTCATTCTGAATGGTCCATCGGAATTAACGGACGCGCTGCTGCCGGACGGCGAAGGTTCGATACGATCGTCCTCTTCCGTGGTGCTCAAGGGAGTGAACAACGCGCGGCGGGTCGGATTCGAGGGAACCGGCACGTTTGAAAACCGGGGCACCTTGCTACTGGAAGGTGACGTGGCGTCCGCGCGGCTCATCAACAACGGCCCCTGCTTCGTGCTGGATTATGGCACGGTCCGCCTCAATGCTTTTTTGAACAACAACGCGTTTTCGATCACGGAAGGTGCGACGGTGGGTTCGAGCAGCGCGGTGACCAACCGCGGGAGTTTCTCGATGGGAGCCGCGAACGGCGGCACTTCGTTTATGATGGGAAGCCTGTTTCAGGAATCCGGTATCATCACGGTTCCCGCCGACGCGCTGGCTAGTATCGTCGGAGGAACCCAGCACTATACCGGCGGCGGAATTTCCGTCGGAGCAGGCGCTGAATTGTTGCTGTCGTATAGCGGGGGCGTCGTCAACGGCCGCGAATTCAACGGGATGCCCGCGATTACGGGGACGGGAAACATCAACCAGCGCGCGTCCTACACCGTGAAACAAAACATGACCCTTTCCGTCGATTCCCCCGGCCGCTATAGCGCGGATGATTTGGATATCGCGGCCGGCGCGGTTCTAACCAACAGCAAGCAACTGGAGCTGCCCGGTGGCGCCAACCTGTCCGGCGCGGGGTTGCTTTACAATACGGGCACCATGTTGGCCACGAACAACCCGACACTGAACGTGATGATCGAGAACGCGGGCACGTGGAATGTTGGATCGTTCCGGGTCGGAACCCAGATCATCGCCAACACGGGGCGGATCAATCTAAAGGGAAACAATTTGAAAATCGGGCGCTCCGGAACGAACCCCGGCCCTTTGATCAACGATGACGGCGGCACGATTCGCGTAGACAACGGCGCGTTGACCTACACCATCGAGGCCCCGTTTGAACAGCTCGACGAAGGGCTCACCGAAGTCGTGAGCGGAACGTTGCGGTTCCAAGGGCTGGATTCCATTCGACTGGGAGGCCGCTTCACGGCGGACGCCGACGGAGAGTATCAGCTCTATTCCCCCCTGAGCCAAACGGGCGGTGGAGAAATCCTTTTCGATGGTGATGGAACGGCGATCGTAGGCGCCGTCCCATGGCTTTCGACCTTGGTCATCAATAGCGGAGACAGCCTCCGCGCTAAGATGGGCGATTTCCGACAGGAAAGCGCGAATATCATCATGCGAAGCGGCACCCGTATTCGGAACGAGCGAAAATATAGTTGGAAAGGGGGAAAGATCTATTCCACCGAAAACGCCAACGCCAACCGCGCGTTCGAAAACGTCTCCAAGCTGGTGATTGAGCAAGGCGGCACGAAGCAACTGGGCGTGAAGCTGAGGAATATTGGCGATAGCGCCAATGTTGAGCAATATAACACGATCACCCTCCTGGATGGCGGCACGACGAACGGGACGGGCCAAATCATCAACGGTTCTCAGGCGCATTGGCGTATTAGGTCCATCGCCAACATTCAAGGCCGTATGCAAACCAATCCTTCCCCTTCCGAGGTGAGCTTCTTAAATGAAGGTCGTTTTTTCCATGAGCACCCCGGCGCGAGTTCGATCTACGTCGATTTCTTGAACAACGATTTAGTTTGGGTTCCTCAAGGGGTGTTGCACCTTCATAACGTTCATAATTTAAAGGAAAACGGGGAGCTGTCCGGGGGGCGATGGTCGATGGTTGAGGGTGCTTCCATTAACTTTGTTCAAGGCAACCCGGTTTCACTGCGAGATGGCGCGGAATGGACGGGGCCGATCGGGGCCATCACCAATATCGGGTCATCCGTGAAAGGTGAAAAGCCCAGCAAACTTCAATTCTTTAATAACGAGGTTCTCACGGAACCCTTAACCGTATCCAAAACAGGAACTTTAGGTTTAATTGGAACGAATACGTTGACGCTGGCGGACACCCTCTACGTCGCGGGCGCGCTGATCGGGCAAGGACGAATCAAGGGGGCGCCCATTACCTGGTCAACCGGCATTGATCCCAGCTTCCTTAAACCGGGTTCCTCCCCGGGAACGCTGACGGTTGAAGACGATGTAACCTTCGGGAACACCATCTACGAATGGGAAACCGCGGGGACGAACCTCGGGGAATCCGATCAACTGGTCGTGACGAACGCGACGCTAGATGCCGTGGCGTCGCTATCCGGCGGCATCGTCCCCGTCCTATTGGATGACTATGTGCCCGCCCCGGGCGCGGTGTTCACCATCCTCGTCGCGAATGTGGTTACGGGCCGGTTCGATTACGTCTCCCACGCCTACCTTCCGCCCGGGATGACCTTTATTCCGACGTACACCAGCAACGCCGTCACGCTGACCGTCGGAACCACCAACTACACCGATTTTTCCGAGTGGCAAGGCGCTCAATTCAGTCCCTCCGACCTCACGAACAACATCATCGCCGGGCTCGACGCGGATCCGGACGACGACCACCTGAAAAATCTGGCGGAATACGCGCATGGTCTCGCTCCATTGGTCGCGAACGACGGAGTCTTCTCCCTCAGTCGGTCGGGAGCCGGAACCATCGATCTTCACTTCCCATGGCTGGACGGAATCACGGACGTGATCTATGAGGTCCATACTTCGCCAGACCTGAGCGGAACCTTCACCAACACCCCTTTCAGCCTCGAGTCCGCGAGCTCCGACGGGGTCGTCTCCGACGTCGTCCTACGTCTACCCATATCTCCCGAAAGCACCAACCTGTTTTACAAGCTCAAGATCCTTCCGACTCCGTGAATCCCGCGCCTTGGCGATGAATAAAAATTCCGGATTAAGCGCGGACTTGACGGGGTATTCAATTATTCTCCGCTCCATCAAAAGAACACGAGGTTTTATGAATCAGCAATTTATCGATGAAGTTACCGCCGCGCTGCGAACCGGAGTCGCTTCCGGAACCCTTACGGGCTGGAGCCTGAACGCGACCGCGTCCCGCAGCCTGCAACGGCTCTATGCCTCGCCCGACGGCGCCGCGCTTTCCTGCCACCAAAGCCGCCACGTCGACGGCGAGGATCACAAGCTCTCCGTTTACATTCCCTCCGCGACCGAAGGCATGGTCGGCACCTCGATGATCGATCTGGTCACCTACCTCCCGATCGAAGACCAGCTGAAAAACGCGATCGACCTCGCGGCCTGCGGCCAGAACAAAGCCTGGAAGCTCGCCGCGCCCTCCGCCGAAAAACCGATCGCCGTCGAAACGTGCGATCCCGACGTCCGCGACGATCCCGAAGGCGTCGCCGCGAAAATCGAAGCCCGGTTCACCGCCGCCTTCGCCGCGGCCGAAGGTTGCCGCCTCGACTCCGCCGAGCTTTTCGTCAATTACATTCTCAGCGTCCAAACCAACTCCGAAGGGCTTTCCTATGAAACCGAGTTGAGCGAGCTCTACCTCGAAGCCGCGATGGAAAAGGGCGAGGGCGAAAACGACAAGGAGGTCCACGAGCACACCACCTCCGTCACGGTCGCGGACCTGAACGTGGAACGGTTCATTCAGGACTGCGCGCTCCAGGTCGCGACGCTGGGCGAAAGCCAGGAACCGGAAACCGCCGACGGCGCGACCATCCTGATCCGCAAAGGCGCGCTGTCGGAGATGCTCGCCGCGTTGCTCGAGCAACTCAACTGCCTGAACGAATACCTCAAACTGCCTTTCATGAAAACGGGCGACGTGTTCGGCGGCGGCGCGGGCGACGCGCTGACGCTCCGTCTCGACCCGACGATTCCCTGCATGGTGCTTTCATCCGCGCACGCGATCGACGGCCTGCCCGCCAAAGGCGGAACGCTGATCGCGGACAACACGGTGACCGACCGCGTCATCGGCAATCGCTTCGGGCAATACCTCGGGCTCGAGCCCAACGGCCTGAGCGGAAACCTCATCGTCGCGCCCGGCTCGCTCACCGAGGAAACGCTTCAAGGCCGCGCGTACGTGGAGGTCATCAAATTCTCCTCGTTGTTGATCGATTCGCGCAAACTGACCTGGAGTTCCGAGATCAAACTCGGCCGCCGCGTCGCGGCCGACGGAACCGCGACGCTCGTCAAAGGCGGCGTGGTTTCCGGCAACCTGAAAGACAACTTCACCGACTGCCAGCTCTCCGCGACCATTGGAACCGTCAACGTCCCGAAGAGCAGCTACGCCCCGCCGCTGGGCTACCGCGGCCCGGACGCCATGCTCATCACCCGCGGCGTCAGCATCGCGGGAAAATAAAACCCATGAAGCGATACGCTTTATTCCTCGCGGAGACGCGGAGCTCGCCGAGGAAAACCAAAATAAAAACTCCGCGCCCTCCGCGTCTCCGCGAGGGAAAATGATTTTGAGGTGAAAATATGACTACGGAATATTACCCCCTGACCGATGAGCTGCGCGCGTTCTTCCCGCTGCTCGCGAAATTAGTCGCCACGCTCGAAGCGGGCGCGGAAGACAAGCTCTACGCCTTCGCGTGCCTCGAGGATCTCGATCAGTTCCAGAGCCACGTCAGCCAAACCGAGGCGACCGGCCTGACGCTCGACCGCGGAATCGTGCTGCGTATCCTGGCGGGCCATCGGAACTTTGAATACGCGACCAATCATTTCGAC
>JARFRL010000009.1 GCA_029287275.1 Pontiella desulfatans | reverse complement strand
CGGCATGGTCGACGGAACCGCCGGGCGCGAATTCCTGATGTGGCTCTGGCACGCTTCCGAAAAGCGCGGCGGATTGGCGAACATCCCCGACGTCGGCGAGATCGGCTACATGGTCGAAGGGCCGCTCACGTTCGTGATGGAAGGCAAAGGCGCGCACGAGATCACGCTGCGCAAAGGCGAGCCGATGCTCAGCGCCGAAGCGCGCACCGCGTTGCTCAGCGGACAGAAGCTGAAAAAGTCCCAGATCCAATTCGCGCGCGGCGAGGAGGTATGGACCTTCACTTTCGACGCGGACCAGTTCATCTTCCGGAGTCTCAATCTACCGCAGACCGAAACCTACGACCGCGTCGGTAAATTCCAGGAGCGCATGGTGTTCCTCGAAACCTTCCGCCAGATCTTCTTCCACCTCTACGGCGAGTTCGTGAAGGAGCGCGACGACTCCAAGGCTTGGAAAGAGACGAAAGGTCAGATGCGCAAATGGGTCGCCGACCGGCCGACTAGCGCGTAAAACGTAGGTTGAAGCTCCTGCTTCGACCCCCGCTCGAAGGGCCAGATGCGCAATGGCGACGGCCGCGTAAAACGTAGGTTGAAGCTCCAGCTTCGACCCGCGGGGGAAAGGACGAAGCTGGAGCTTCATCCTACAACCAGTCGCACCGATGTAGATGGTATTCCGACTCGTGCAACCTCGCCTTGGCTCCATTGTTCGCGATGTAGTCGCGATAGGCCTCCAGCTCCTCGCGATCGCGGACGACGCGGTCGTAGCTTTCCTGCTGGAACACCCGACCCTCTTCCATCGCCCGCTTATCGAACCGACGGGCGGAATAGCTTTTGATCGACTGAAGCCAGTCTTCGAGCGGATGCGTATCGAACGGTTGAATTAGCAAATGGACGTGGTTGGGCATGATGACGAAGTCGCCGATCCATCCGCGCTGCCCGTGAAAGTGTAGCAACGCTTGCTGGAGAATTCCGGCATTACCCGCCCCGCGCGTTAGGCAGCTCCCATGGCAACGATCGAGTTCGACATGCAAACGCCGCGCGTCGCGCCGCTCAGCCCGCTTGCGTTCCTGTTCTGAAATCGCGGCGTATCGGTTCTCTTTTTCTTGTTCAGCTAGATCGGCGGTGATCCCCCGCGCCTTAAGCCACAACTCCCGCTCCTCGCGCCATTGGAGCAAGATTCTTCGCGGAATGGAGTCGGCAAGTCGGAAGGTAATGAAATAGGTCGCGCCTTTTTGCCGCCAATGCGGAAGATGCCGAAGATAAACCTCTACCTCGGCGTGTGGATTGAAGGGATTGAACGTTGGCGCGGGCATCGAGTTCCTCCCAAATTCAATGGATGAAGCTGGAGCTTCATCCCACGAGGACTTCACTCCGCGGGGAAAGGACGAAGCAGGAGCTTCATCCTACTTTTTGAGTTCCTTCTTGAGCAGCCGCACGAATTTTTCCGTGGGCTTGTGTTCGGCGCCCATCATGCAGGCCTGAATCCAATTGCGCTCAAGCAAGTAATGGCTGCGATAGCTGATCAGCACGCCGTGGCTTTTGAGTTCGTCGCCAATGCGCTCGGACGAGTGGATTTCGGGTAGCGCGACCGTCACGACCGCGGGCATGGCGCAGGCATCCGCGGCGAGAATCGGCGCGTCGATCTCGGCGAGTTTCCGCCGAATGGATTTCGACCAGCCGCGGACCTCCGCGAAGCGTTTTTCCCAATCGTGCGCTTTGAGCGCCGCGAGCAGGGCGTAGACGAGGTTCGACTGAATGGTGAACGGGATTCCTCCGCTGTTTTGATAAAGCCCGAGGTCGAGCGCGCAGGGCAGATCGTCGGGCGCGGGCTCCAGATCGTGGTTGTGAAAAACCATGGAAAGTCCGGAAATCGACGCGAGCCCTTTGCCGCTCGTGCCGGACGCCAGGTAAACGCCGGCCAGATCGACCGGCACCGTCCCAATGGAGCTGATGCAGTCCATGCAGAGCTTGACGCCGCGGGGCGCGCAGACCGCTTTATACATCTCGATGTCGTTGAGCACGCCGGTGGAGGTTTCGCAATGCGTGCCCCAAACCCACCCAATGTCATCATGCTCGCGGAGCGCTTTTTCCAGATCATCGCGCGAGAAGGCCTGCCCTTCCGGTATTTCCAGCGTGTGAAAAAACAGCTTCGCGCCGTTGGCGTGTTTCGCGAGTCGACGACCGAACTCGCCGCTCTGGAGAATCAGCCCCGTTCGGCACGATAGCGCGAGTTGCCCCGCCACCGCGTCGTTCGCGAGCGTGCCGGGGCCCATCAGCACCTCGACCTGTTCGGCGTGGACGAGTTCACAGAGCGCGGCGCGCGCCCTTTGGAAATCCTTCACGAACGCTTCGCCGCGATGCGAGCAAGGCTTGCCGCGGTAGACCTCGCCGACCTGCTGGGCATAGTCCACCGGGCCGGGCAGGAAATTGAACAGCATCGTGTCGTCGTTCGCGAGCGCGGGCGCCTCTTTTGAGAAGGAGCGGGAGGTCTTTTTTAGATTGTCGTACGCCTCCACGAGCGCGTACATCGGCTGGTACTCCGCGCCTTCGCTTCCGACCAGCGGGCCAAAAGGAATGAAGCCGAGATATTTATACAGCTTGATCTGCCTAACCGTTCCCGAAATAACGAAAAGGTCGCGCCCGCGATCAATCGCGTGCAGCGTGAGATGATTGATGAGCCCCTGCGAAATCCGAGTGTATCGAAATTTTTCCTCAACCGCCAAAAGGCGAATCTCGCAGGGAGCGCGCGCGGACGGGAGGTATGAATCGAGGTTCTCCACCTTCGCGTCGAGCGAGAAGGGGCGTTTGTCGCGATAGGCGATCATGCCGGCCAACTCCCGCCGCGCTTCGTGCACGCAAACGATATAGGTGTTTTCCGCGTGGAATTTGTCGACCAACCGTTTCTCCGGATTGATCCCGTGTTGAGGAATTTCCTCGACGAAGGTTTTATAGTTCAACGCGTGCACCGCCTCGATTTCCCAAGGGTGCTCCGCGATCTTGAAGATGAATTCGTCGAGCAAGCTCATTTAGACCTCCTTTTGTGGAACAGCC
>JARFRL010000320.1 GCA_029287275.1 Pontiella desulfatans | reverse complement strand
CGCGGCGCGGCTCCGACCATCTTCAATCTCGTCCACATGACGCCCCTGCATCTCGCCGTCATTGTCGGGCGCGACGAGGTGGTCGCTCAGTTTCTACATCGCCCGGGCATGCCGGAACTGGGGGACGAATCCGACCTAACCCCGCTGGATCTCGCGATGAAGGTCGGGAAATACGAGACCGCTCAGCTCCTCATCGACGCGGGGGCGGACGTCAACCGCGTGCTGGCCGACGGCGACACGCTCACGCACAAAGCGAGTCTTTCCCGCGACTACAAAGCCGCGCGCTTCCTGATCCGTTCCGGCGCGGACATGAATATTCCCAACGCCGACCAAGCGACCGCGCTGGACCTGATTGAACAAAAAGAGCTCGCCGGCCTGTTGGAAATGGTCGAGGCGCGGGACCGTCCCGCGGCGCCCGCGGACGCCGAATAAACAACCCCGCATTTCAACTAGTACTTTCCACTATTTATTCCCCGCGCTATGCTTGGACTTGAAGGTTTATCCTGTGGCATAACAAGCCTTTAAAAATATTTTGAGATATTCAATAGGGGGTTGATCATGGGGAAGTCCACGCTTTTCAAGCAGGTCGTTTTGTCTATTTTCACGTGCGCGGCGGCGGTCGCGTCCGCGAATCCGGAAATGGAAATCATCCACTCGTTTCCGATGGATGAAAATCCGGGATGGACCACCGAAGGGCAGTGGGAATTCGGCGCGCCGCAAGGGCTTGGAGGCGATCCGTCGTCAGCGTTTACCGGAACCAATGTATACGGCTACAACCTCGCGGGGGCGTACGCGAACGGTATTCCCGAATATTGGCTCACCACGGGCGTTCTGGACTGCTCGAATCATACCAACGTGACGTTGAGGTTTCAACGGTGGTTGCGGATCGAGAGCGCGAGTTTCGACCACGCGTACGTGCGCGTCAGCACGAATGGAACGGACTGGGTCGCGGTTTGGGCGAACACCTACGGTTCCTTGCAGGACAGTGCTTGGCGCGAAGTGACGTACGACATCTCCGCGGTCGCGGACGATTGTTCCTCGGTTTACCTGCGTTGGGGCATGGGACGGACCGATAGTTCCGTGACGTACGGAGGCTGGAACATTGACGACGTCGAGCTCTTGGGCGTTCGCGCGGGGCGTTTGGGCGTTAGTCCCGCCGGCGTGGCGATCGCGGAAGGGTATGAGGGACTTACGCCTTCCCCCTCCAACTTCGTTTACGCGCTGACGAACAGCGAGCCGAACACCTTGCTACGCGCCGCGACGGTCTCCGAGGATTGGCTCACGCTCGATCCCGGTTCCGAGTTGATGAATCCGTACGGCGGTTCCACCATGACCGCCTCCTTCAGCGCGGCCGCGACGAATTTACCGCCAGGGCAATATCTCGCCGATATCGAGTTCGTGGACCTTTTTTTGGACGAACGTCAAAACCGCCGCGTCGAGCTGACGATTCATCCCATGCCTGAACCGCCCGCCATTCCATCGAGCCCCGTCCCGGCGGCCGGCGCGGTCGATGTCGTTGTCGCGACGCCCTTGGAATGGACCGTCGCGAACGCGGCCGACGACGCGGGGCCCTGGGACACCGCCTCGCGATACGACGCGTACATGGGCGCGTCTCCTTCGAACATGAGTTTGGTCGCCACCGGGCTGACCAACGCGCTATTCGATCCAGGGCAACTGGATGTGGACGCGACGTATTACTGGCAAGTCGTCGCCAGCAACGTGATGGGCGTCGCGACGGGAGCGGTCTGGAACTTCACCACCTGGACCTCCGGCGAGCTGGACCATTTCGAGTGGAGCGCGATCGCGACGAACCAACGGCTGTCGCTTCCGTTCGACGTCTCCCTCGCCGCGAAAGACGTCTATGGCGACACCGTGGTGGATTACCTGGGCGGCGTTGAAATCAAGGGGTTCGCGGAGCTGGAGCTAGGGGATGGATCCCTGCTCGAACGGCGGACGCATCAAAACACCGCCACGACTTCCGCCGCGTCGCGCGGGCTGCGCTTCGCGGTCAACGACGACATCACGCTGACCCATTTATCGCACTACTGGGGAACGCGCGTTTCGCTTTGGACCGATAGCGGAGAGCTCCTGTTCACCGCCCCGGTAACGAACAGCCCGGGCGCGTGGTCCGACACGGAGTTGCTGGAACCGATCGCGTTGAGCGCGGGCCAGACCTATCGAATTTCCAGTCACGCGCTGGGAACCATCTACCGACTGTACGATAATCTCCCCAAAGCCTTCGCGAACGGGACGATTCTTTCAAGTTGCTACGGGACCGACTTCCCGAGCAGCCTCTATAACTCGTACACCGAACTCGTGGACTTCCGCTACCTCGTGGGACATCTGGATCCCATGCCGATCTCGCCCACCAACGCGGTCGATTTCGTGGACGGCGTCTGGACGGGCGCGATCGTCGCGGGCGAATACGCCGAACGGGTCTTCCTCCGCGCCACGGACGCCGGCGGCGCCCGCGGCGACAGCGGAACCTTCCGCGTTGATTATCTCGGCGATCTCGCCATTCTTCTGCCCGCGGGCGTCGACGAGGGCGCCGGTGAATTGACGGGCGTTGGAACGCTTACGGTGGACACCGTTCCCGTCAGTAATCTCGTCGTGAACCTGCTGGTCGAGGAGGGCGGCGATGTTTCCGCTCCGGCCCAGGTGACCATTCCCGCGGGAGAAACCAACATCGTCTTCGACCTCGCCGTGCTGGACGACGTTCTGTTGGATGGAACCGAAACCTCCGTGGTTCACGCCGTGAGCCTCGGCTACCGCGACGCCGTCGCGCGCCTGCCGGTGCATGACGACGAAACCGCGGCGCTCGCGCTTTCCATTCCCCAAACCACCTACGAAGGCGCGGGAACCATCTCCGGCGCGTTGATGGTCGATCAGGCGCCCGACGCGGACGTGCTGGTCGAGCTGGTTTCCAACAACCCCGCCGAAATCGAATCGGGCCACGCGATCATTCCCGCGGGACAAACCTTCGTTTCATTCTCCTTGCCCGTGGTGGACGACGCCGCGATCGACGGCGTTCAAACCGCGACCATCGAGGCGCGGGTTCGGAATTGGACTTCAAGCAGGGCCTCCGTCTTCGTGTTCGACAACGAAACGACCGGCATCACGCTCGATCTGCCCGGCGCGCTGCGAGAGGGCGACGGCGTCATGACCAACATCGCCTGGGTCTCCATCCCGGGCGTCGCTCCGGTCGACGTCCATGTGTTGCTCACGCCCTCCGACGCCTCCGAGCTGACGCTCCCCGCGTACGTGACCATTCCCGCCGGTGAGCGCGTGGCCTTTTTCGATATGGGCGCGGCGGACGACGCCGACACCGATGGAACCCTCCGCGTTTCGATCGTCGCCGAATCACCGGGCTACATCCCGACCTCCGTTGGGATCGACGTGATGGACAACGACGCGCATCATCTCATCGTCTCCCTGACGCCCGACGACGTGAACGTGTTGGAAGAGAAGCTCGTCGAGGTGTCCGCCGTCACCATCGACGGCTATCCCGTGCCGTCCTTCTCGGCCGAGATCGGCCTTTCGGCCGCGGGCGACCGCGGCGCGATTCCGCTGACGCCCTCCACGCTCGCCAACTTCACCAACGGCTTCGTCTTTGGCGCGATCGCGTTCGGCGATATCGGCGACGACGTGGTCTTTACCGCGGAGGCCGATGGGCTCTCCGGAACCGGAACGACGTTCAACGTGCTCGGTTCGCGCCTGGTCATGACGCCCGCCGCGCTCACCAACACCCCCGTCGTCGCGGGAGACACCTACACCCGAACCATGCTCGTCTCCAACGCCGGCAACGCGGATCTCACCTTCGAGATCGAAAGCGCCGCGGAGCTGGATCGCGGACTGATCGCCCACTATCCGTTCAACGGAAACGCGGTCGATGCGACAGGCAATGGGCATGATGGCGCCGCGACGGGCTCGGTGGTGTTTGAAAACGGCGTGTTTGGAGAGTCCGCGCGTTTTAACGGGTCCGATGCCGTCATCTCCGTTCCGCATTCAGACGACCTGAGTCTAAACGGATCCTACGCGATATCCGTATGGGTGAAATCGGATGGAACCAATCCCAACAGCGGATTGGTTTCGAAGATCATGCCCAATGTTCCGCGTAGTGGTTACTTGCTTGGAGCGAACTACGGCGGCTCGGGCGCGGATATCTACTTCTCGCAATATCAGGCATGGCCCGGCATGGGAGCTGGTGTTCAGCCTACGAACAGCGTCATTGATGGGGAATGGCATCACGTCGGGGCGACCTATGATATGGAAACGATGCGTTTGTTCATCGATGGAGCGCTGGCGGGGGAAAGGGCCTATACCAATGGACTCACCGCGCACACATTCCCGCTCTATATCGGAAATGATCCGTATAACAATGTTCCTGAAAATAGGCGCTTCGCGGGCCAAATGGATGAGTTGCGTATCCATAACCTGTCTCTTATACACATCTCCGAGCCCACGAGACGAACAATTCCATCTCGT
>JARFRL010000311.1 GCA_029287275.1 Pontiella desulfatans | reverse complement strand
GATGTGTATAAGAGACAGGGCCGGCATTGAGCCGGGCGATCTGGACGCGAGCGAGGTGTATTATCGGATCACGCTCGATCCCGCGTCCAAAGCCTTCATGCCGCCGGATGGAAGAGCGCCGTTGAGCGACGAGGAAATCAGCCTGATCGCGGGATGGATCGAATCCGGCGCCTCGGAAACCGCGCCCATCCAAGTTCGTTAACGCGCTTGAATCACCACGACCCAGTCCGCGCCGGCGTCGGCCGGCGGCAGGCCCAACGCCTCGACGCGGCCACCCTTGATTTTTTTGATGGACCCGCGCGCGAGCGGTCCTCCCGCGCGCGGGTTGAACCACGATACCTTGAAGGTTCCCGAGACCTCGGAAAGGTCTAGCGAAGTCTCCGCGGCCGTTCGGAGATAAACGACGTAAACCGCGCCCTTCCTCGCGAGGCAATAGCCGGAGTTATCGTTTTCCGGATTGCCAATCAGCGCGTTGGCGTTCGTCATTTCCCAGAAAGGAATTTTTTCATCGCGGAAGAAATCGAGCGCGATCCGGCTGTAGTCCCAGGTCTTGTCGCGGCTGCGCCAATCCTCGGCGAGCAGATCGTTTTCCGGAAGGCGGTAGCCGAAATAATATTCCACGCCCGCGCCTCCCGCCATCAACGTGCCCCACAGCACTTCGGCGCGGATGTCGTCGATGCTCGGAACTTTAAGCTTCTGCTTGCTCGCCACGATCTCTTCCATCGCCTCGGCCATGCCCGGCCAGTCGGGATCGGGCGGCGAACCGGCGCCCGCGTTGCCGGCCTCGTCGATCGCCACGACCCAGGGATGCCCCGCGGCCTCGGATTTCGTCACCCACGTCAGCGTGTCCCGGTGCGTTTCCGAGACGTTGGAGTTCTGAATGGAAAGGCCCGTCAGCGTGTCCTCGCGGCCCAAAAACCAGCCGTACATTTTTTCATGGTCGTGCGGATAGGTGTGCAACACGAGATTGTGGTTGTACGGATCGGTTTTCCGAATGTAGGCGGCCATCGGCTCGAGCTCTTCGAGCTGCTGCGTGTTTTCCTCGCCCAGATTCCAGTTCAACGCGAGGTTGTGGCCGTACCGCGCGATCATCTCGCGCAGATACGCCTCGCGCTCGACGCCGAATTTCCCTTGGTCGAGCGCGTTGGCTTTACCGGCCGCGTTTTTGCCGCGCGTATCGTCGTTCTCGGTTTCCTGCAGCTTGAAGTGCGAATACATGCCCTTCGCGGTGCCGTGATCGAAAACCACGCCCCATTGGTCGAGTTTGGAGCAGTCGAAGTGGAGCTTGTCTTCGCGCGACACATGCGGCCAAACGTTGTCGCCGTCGCCGCCGGCGTTGTAGGTCAGAAACGAGAACGCGTTCGCGCCCTTGGAAGAGAGGTAGTTGATCGCGCCGATCAGCCCTTTGCCTTTTCCGCCCTTCCAAGTTGGATCTCCGGTCTTCCAATCGCGAACGTGCGGCGAATAGGTTTTGAGCGGGACCTTGGGTTTGTTGGCGACGGTGTTGTCGAAGTCGGCGTAGCCCAACAGCGTTTCCGGCGCGTCGGCGCCCGCCTTCAGGAACCATTCGCCGGACTCGGCGAAACGCAGGTAGCGCGTTCCATTGGTTTCAAGCCGGCCCTTGCCGCGCAGGTCGCGTCCGGTTTTATCCGACGCGGCGATCGAGAACTCGCCCGTCGCGCCATCGCCCGGCGCGCCGTTGAAGGAGACCGCGTAGGTCCATTTTCCGGGTACGTCGGGCGAAAGATGCGCGCGCCATTTGGTTCCGCTTTCGGCGGAGGTTTCGCCGGCGGCGCCATCCGCCGCGAAGTAGCCCGGCACGACGTAGCGCGGCGAACCGGATTCATGCGTGAACGTCACGTCCACGCGACGATCGATGAACGGATTCGGTTGGTTGTCCAGCTCGTGCGCGAACGGTCCGTCCAGCGTCAGCGTCACCTTGTGCCACGCCTTCAGCTCGCCCGAAATCTCGACGGATCCATCGCCGTCCGCCCCGCGCGTTCCGTGGAGCGGAGGCAACACGGCCGCTTTGGGCGCGGACTTGGTCTCCGCGGCCTTCGCCACCAAAGGGGCTCCGCCATCGACCGGTTTGAAGCGCAACGCCGACCAACGCGCCCGGCTCCACTCCTTGCCGTCCGCGGACGCGATGGTCCCCCTGACGCGGACGATGTCGCCATCGTTGATCGCGACGCTTTTCCACGTCCTTGAAAATTTCGGGCCTTGCTCAAAGGTCTTCGCGCTGATGGGACATAGCGTCTCGCCAAGGTGTTTGGCTTCGACGAACACCTCGAAGGAGGATTGGCCGTCGTTCTCGCCGACCATGTCGATGGCGACGTCGTAGACTCCGTCGCG
>JARFRL010000291.1 GCA_029287275.1 Pontiella desulfatans | reverse complement strand
TTGCGGGCCTGGTCGCCGTTGTACATGCCGCGCACCTGCGAAAGCGTGACGTGCGATTCATCGATGATGGTGATGAATTCCTCGGGGAAATAGTCGAGCAGGCATTCGGGGCGATCGCCCGCGTTTCGCCCCGCGAGGTGGCGGGAATAATTCTCGATGCCGCCGCAAAAACCGATTTCCTTGAGCATTTCCAAATCGTATTCCGTGCGCATCTTGACGCGCTGCGCCTCGATTAATCGGTTCTCGCGCTCGAAGACCGCGATCCGCGCCTCCATTTCCTTCCGAATCGCGAGCAGCGCGGCGTCGATCTTGGTCTGCGGCATGACGAAGTGCTTCGCGGGGGAAACCATGATGTGGTCGTAGGTCTCCAACGTTTCGCCGGTGAGCGGATCGATCTTTTTGATGGAGTCGATTTCGTCGCCCCAGAAGTCGAGCCGGATTCCGTAGTCCTTGGCGTAGGAGGGAAAGATGTCGAGCGTGTCGCCGCGGACGCGGAAGCGGCCGGGGCCGGGTTCGTAGTCGTTGCGCTCGTATTGAATGTCCACCAGCTTTCGCAGCGCGGCGTCGCGGTTGAGGCTTTCCCCGACGTTCGCGCTGACGACCATCTCCTTGTAGTCCTCCGGCGAGCCCAGTCCATAAATGCAGGAGATGGACGCGACGATGATGACGTCGTCGCGGTTGAGCAGGGCGTCGGTCGCGGCGAGGCGCAGCCGCTCGATCTCGTCGTTGATGGCGGAGTCCTTCTCGATGAAGGTGTCGGTTTGCGGAATGTAGGCCTCGGGCTGGTAGTAGTCGTAGTAGGAGACGAAGTATTCCACCGCGTTGTTCGGGAAGAAGTTTTTGAGCTCCGCGTAGAGCTGCGCGGCCAAGGTTTTATTGTGGGAAAGAATCAGCGCCGGGCGACCGTGGCGGGCGATCGCGTTCGCGATGGTGAACGTTTTGCCCGACCCCGTAACGCCCTCCAACGTTTGGAACTTGCGTTTTTTAGCGAGCCCCGCGCACAGTTTCTCGATCGCGTCCGGTTGGTCGCCGGTCGGCACGAAATCCGCCACTAACTGGAATGATTTGTCCATCGGCGCGTGATTATACACGTCTAAATTGAAAAGCCAATCGAAGGGGAAATGATGATCCGCGCGCTGTTTGTCCTACTATTCGCCGCGGCCGCGGCGCTCGCGGCCGATCGGCCGAACATTCTGTTGATGATGGTGGACGATTTGGGTTTTTCCGATTTCGGGTGCTACGGCTCCGAGATCGAGACGCCGCGGATCGACCAACTCGCGGCCGGAGGATTGCGGTTCTCGCAGTTCTACAACACCGCGAAATGCCACTCGTCGCGGGTGAGTCTGCTGACCGGACTCTATTGCAATCAGGCCGGAAACGCCTCGTTGAGCCGGGCGACCACCATCGCCGCGGTGCTGGGCGAGGCGGGCTATTTCACCTCCATGTCCGGCAAGTGGCATTTGGACGAACAACCGACGGATTTTGGGTTTCAGCGCTATTGGGGGCATCTTTCCGGCGCGACCGACTTTTTCGTCGGCGACGACACCTTCCGGCTGAACGGCGAAAAGTGGAACGCGTTCGACGCGGATTTCTACACCACCGACGCCAACGTGGATTGGGCGAAAAAATTCATCGGCGAGGCGTTGGAGAGCGGGAAGCCGTTTTTTCATTACATCGCGTTCAACGCGCCGCACTATCCGTTGCAGGCGCCGAAAGCGGACATTCAAAAGTATCTCGGCCGCTACGACAAGGGGTGGGACGCGATTCGAAAGGCGCGCTTCGCCAAGCAGAAAAAGCTCGGTCTCTTTCCCGCGGAAATGGAGCTTCCCGCGCCGCCGGAACACATGCCGGACTGGGAAAACATGACCGCGAAGCGACGTGAACTCGGAAGCTTCCGCATGGCCATCTTCGCGGCCATGGTCGATCGCGTGGACCAAAACATCGGGCGCCTGGTCGACTGGCTCGACGAAAAGGGCGCGCTCGAAAACACGCTGATCATGCTCTGTTCCGACAACGGCGCGTGTCCGTTCGAGCGGAGCAAGCATCTCGACATCCCGCCCTGGAAAGGGGGCTCGTACTATCTATACGACGCGAGCTGGGCGACCGTCGGAAACACGCCGTTGAAGCATTACAAGCAGACGCAGCACGAGGGCGGAATCTCATCGCCCTTGATCGTCGCCTGGCCCAAACAGATCCAGAAACCCGGAAGTTGGGAGAACAGCCAAGGCCATTTGGTGGATTTCATGGCGACCTGTGTTGATGTCGCCGCCGCGAAATATCCCGCCGCGGCGGATATCGAACCGTTGCAGGGAAAATCCCTCGCGCCGCTTTTCCGAGGAGAAGGGCGCGCCGGCCATGACGAGCTCTACTTCGAGTTCGGTGGGAGCCGCGCCTTGCGCGTGGGCGACTGGAAGCTGGTCAGTTTCTACGGCGCGAAATGGGAGCTCTACAACATCGCCAAGGACCGCGTTGAGCAGAACGATCGAGCGGACGAGCAGCCCGAAAAAGTCGCCGCGATGTCGGCCCGTTGGCATGAGCTCGCCACGACGAAGGACCGCCTGTCCGCGAAGAAGAGCGAACCCGTCAGCGATAAGCCGTCTCCGGCATCAAAATCCTCCTGGCACAACGCGAAGGCGCTCGAAAACTGGACGATGCCGGAATTCTAAACGACGCGTTGAGTTTTTGAACCGAACGGTGTATGAAACTCCCGTTCAGAGCGGGAGTAATTCAGTGGTAGAATGATTGCTTCCCAAGCAATTCGTCGCCGGTTCGAGTCCGGTCTCCCGCTCCA
>JARFRL010000282.1 GCA_029287275.1 Pontiella desulfatans | reverse complement strand
CAAGCTCCATTCGGAAACCTTGCGGCGCATGACCGCGGCGGTCGAAGACGGCGTCTACTTCGACGTCGCGAACGGCCCGTTCGACCTCGCGCGGATTTATCGCCAGATCATGGAACACGCCCAACGCGCCGCCACCGACGCACGGGTGATGGAGCGCTACGAGGAGAAGTTCCACCTCTTCCTTGCCGGCGCGGTCGCCGCGCTGTTGATCTCCAACCGCTGGAGGAGGAAATAGTGGTCAAAGGTCGAAAAGTCGAACGTCGAACGTCTTGCCGGGTGGAGGGTCGGGTTTCACCCCGCCCGAGGCGGACCGGATGGAACCGGGCCCTCCAACTGGGCTTGCTCCTTTTCGCGGGGTTCGCTCAGGCCGCGCCGACGAAGTTGCTCAAGGCGGGCGACCAAGCCATGGCGGAGGAACGCTTCGCCGACGCGGTGAACCTTTATCAGGAGGCGGTCGCGGCCGCGCCGGAATCGGCCGAGGCCTACTATCGCTTGGGCAACGCCCATTACCGCGCCGGCGTTTTCGACGAGGCGGCCGGCGCGTATGAATACGCCGCGTCGGTGGCGCGTTCCGAGGCGACGCGGGGCCGAAGCGTTTACAACATGGGCAACTGCATGGTGAGAACCGGCGAACAGCTTCGGGAAACCGATCCGCAAGCGGCGATGAACTATTGCCGGCAGGCGACCTGGCTCTACCGCGCGGCGCTCGAATGGGACCCCGACTTCGCCGACGCGGCCTACAACCTCGAGATGACCCGCCGCATCGCCGCGGACATCGGGGAGGAGATCGCCCGGCAAGAGGCCGCGGAGCAACAGCAAAACGAGCTGATCAAATACATCCGCGAGAAGCTCCAGGAGTTCATTGAGCGGCAAACGGCGCTGCTCGAAACCAAGAACGTCGGCGAACCGCAGCAACTGCTGGAGACGGAAACCCGCGCGCTGGCGAAGGTGATGACGGATTCGGGCCTCGCCGACGATTTTCCGCTGCCGGATGGAACCCGCGCGGCGGGACCGCTGAAGGAGTCGTTGACGCGCGTGCTGGCGGCGGCCGACGCGATGGCCGCGCCGGACCAGCCGACGGCGTTGGCCGAGCTGATCGCGGCCTTGGGCGCCGCGCCGGAGGACCCCGACCAGAATGAGGGCGAGTCCGACGAGGACTCGGAGTCGGACGAGGACTATGATATGGATTACGAGGAGTCGGACGAGGACGCGGACATGTATCAGGAGGCCGATCCCTTCGGCGATTTCTCCGAATACGAGGAGATCCGCGGCGTGCCGCCCCCGAACCAGACCGAGATGGACATCCTCGCCGAAGAGGTCCGCAATCAGGAGCGGCGCAAGCAGAAGAAGGCCGGCGAATACAAGAAGGTCGACAAGGATTGGTAGCATGAAACGTCTAATTTTAATCGCGGTTTTGATGACCGGCGGCGCGCGGGCCGAGACCAATTTTTACGCGCTCGCGACCGCGTCGGAGACCAACGTCTTCCTCGGGCAGGTGTTCAATCTCGACGTGATCGTGAAGGCCCCGGAAAAGCCGGACGCGCCGAACGTCGAAGCGTGGGACGCGTTCAACGTCACCACGCTCGCCGCGGGCCAGAACACGAGCGACCCCAACACGTGGCTCTACCGCTTCGCCCTGCGCGCCAAGACCGAAGGCGAGCTCTCCCTTCCCGCGGCGCGCTTCGGAAAAGTTTATTCCAACCCCGTCGCGATCCGCGCCAACAAACCCGTCGTGACCGACCGCATGCGCCTGGAGCAAACGCTCTCCGCGAAGTCGGTGTTCGTTGGCGAGCCGATCCTGCTGACCACCACCTGGGACAGCACCTATCAGCTCGGCGCCATCAAGGCCGTCGATTTTAATTTTCCGATTCTCAACGACAAACGGTTTCAGGTTCTCGAGCTTTATGAGCCGGACAAAGAGCGGAACGCCAACGCGACCGGCCTGCCGGTGCACGGCACCCGCGTGCTCGCGACGCGGAAAAGCCACGAGGTCGAGGGCGTCCAACATCAGGTGCTCGAGTTCAGCAAAATTCTGATTCCGAAGAAAAGCGGGACGCTCGTCATTCCCCCCTCCACCCTGCTGTGCGCGGCGGAGAACGAGAAAGAGATCAACAACAAGAACCGCCGCTCCGCGTTTCAATATCCGGCCTACTTCGACAACACCTTCTTCGATCAAAACGCGACCGGCGACCAATGGAAGCGCGTCTACGCCGAATCCGCGCCGCCAACGCTTGAAGTGAAACCGTTGCCGATGGATGGCCGTCCGGATCTTTTCAACGGCATGGTCGGCGACTTCTCCATCGCGGTCGCGGCCGAGCCGACCGATGTCCGCGTCGGCGAGCCGATCACGCTCACCATCACGCTCACCGCGGCGCGGTTCATGGAGACCATTTTCCTCGAGCCATTGCGCTACCAACCGAATCTGGTCAACCGTTTCGAGATCCCGTCCGACCGGTCGCTGCCGCTTCGCGACGGCCGTTCGAAAATCTACACGCAGACGGTTCGGCCGCTCTCCACGAGCAACCACGAGATTCCTCCGTTGAAGCTGGCGTTCTTCAGCCCGGCGTCCAACGCGTACGTCACCGTCGAGTCGGCCGCGATCCCGATCAAGGTGTCGCCCGCGGAGGAGATCGGCGTGTTCGGCGGCGACGTTTATCAAAGCCGCCTTCGCGCGGTGGAGGAAGGCGTTCGGCAGAACTACGAGCATCCGGACATGCTGAAAAGCCGGCGGGCGCCCCTGTTCGGCTGGGCGCGGCCCGGCTTCGTGCTGGGCTTCCTGCTGATGCCGCCGTTGCTGGTCGGCGGCTTGGCCCTCGCGGCGTTGTTCGGCGAGAAGAAGCACCACATTCATCGCACCGCGAAAGCGGCGCGGGCCCACAAGGTGTTCCGCCGAAACGCGGCCCACATTCACACCCACTCGATGAAAAGCGAGATCTACGGCGAGCTGGATCACGTGCTGCGCGCCTATCTGGGCGATCGGCTGCATCTCGCGCCCGGCGCGCTCTCCTACCGCGACGCCGAGGCGCGGCTGATCGAGGCCGGCGCGGAGCCCGAAACACTGGCGGAGTTGAAGCGCCTGTTCGCGGTGTGCGAGGCCTATCGCTTCACCAGAAATTACGACGAGCAAGGCGACGCGCGCGCGATCG
The DNA here is from genome assembly GCA_029287275.1 of Pontiella desulfatans. Taxonomy (GTDB): domain Bacteria; phylum Verrucomicrobiota; class Kiritimatiellia; order Kiritimatiellales; family Pontiellaceae; genus Pontiella; species Pontiella desulfatans_A. The sequence goes on along the minus strand of JARFRL010000282.1, from coordinate 8,162 downwards.
TCCGCGAGGCGAACCGCGTCGTGAAGCGCGTTGAAAGGAAATTGAAATGAGTTTCAAATCACGGTTCAAACTGGTCGCGCTGGCGGCGCTGATCGCGGGGGGCGCGACCGCCGCCGACTATCAGCTACAGACGCTCGAGACCGCTCATGGTCTGTTCCGGTCCGCGACGAATTCGACGATGTTCGCCGAGGCGGCGCGGCAGTACGAGTTTCTGGTGAACGAGGAGGGGGCGCGCAACGGCCACTTGTTTTACACGCTGGGCAACAGTTGGTTCATGGCCGGCGACGTCGGTCGCGCCATCCTGAATTACCGCCGCGCCGAGGACTATCTTCCAAACGACGCGGATGTTCGGCACAACCTGAAGGCCGCGCGCGCGCTCCGCTCCGATCTGATTCCCGCGAAGGAGCCGGGGCCGATCGTGGCGCGCTTGTTCGGCTGGCATCTCGGCACCTCGACCTCGACGCGCTGGTGGCTGTTCGCCGCGGTTTGGCTCGCGTTCTGGAGCGCGTGCCTCTGGGCGCGGCGCTCCACGAAAAAAGAGGCGCGGATCACCGCGGTCGCCATCGGCGTTCTTTCGCTGGTTCTGCTCGGCTCGCTGATCGTGGACGCGGCGATGAAGCGGCTGGCCGACCCGGGCGTGATCGTCGCGGGCGAAGCGATGGCCCGCAAGGGCGATGGGGAAATGTACGCGCCGGCCTTTCTGGAGCCGTTGCGATCGGGCACCGAGTTCCAACGGCTGGAAGATCGCGGCGAATGGTGGCATATCCGTTTGGCCGACGGTCAAACCTGTTGGATTCGGGCCGCGGCGGCGGATACGGTGGCGTTGTAGCGCGCGAGTAGTTTGCCGACCACGCTGATCACTTTGTCCGGCGTGAATGGTTTTTCCAGCACCGCGGCGTCCAAGGGCACGCCTTCCTCTTCGAGCTGCGAACGGGAATAGCCCGACATGAAGAGCACCTTGATCTCCGGATACATTTCCTGGGCCGCGATGGCCAGTTCGGCGCCGCCGAGACCGGGCATCACGACATCGGTGAAGAGCAGGTCGATTTTGCCTTTGTGGTTGCGGGCGATTTTGATGCCTTCCCAACCTTCTTCCGCGAGCACCACGCGGTAGTTTTTCATCTCGAGCGTCTGCGCGACCAGCGTGCGGATCATCGGATCGTCCTCCACGAGAAGAATCGTCGGCGCGTCGGCGACCTCGACCTCTTCACCGGCCATTATCGCCGCGGGCTCCGGCGCGAGCGATTCCGCGACGGGAACGGGCGGCGCGGGCTCTTCGATCGTTTCATCGTCGGCTTCCAGTTCCGTGACGGGCAGATAGATGAGGAAGGTGGTTCCGCTACCGGCCTTGCTGGAGACCGTGATGAAACCATCGTTCTCCTTCATGATGCTTTTGACGATGGAAAGGCCGAGCCCGGTGCCTTTTCCCGAGGGCTTGGTGGTGAAAAACGCCTCGAAAATCTTATCGATCGTCTCGGCGTCGATGCCGTGTCCGGAATCGCGCACGGAGATCTCCGCGTATTGGCCCTCGGCGAGCCTGTCGGGCTTCCCGCGCTCGCCGTGGTTCACCTGCTCGCAACCGATCTTGATGCTGATGCGACCGCCGTTCGGCATGGCGTCGCGGGCGTTCACCGCGAGGTTCATGAGCACCTGCCCCATTTGCACGGGGTCGGCCTTGACGTAGATCGGGTCGTCATAGGCCTTCGTGACGAGCGTGATTTTCTCGCCGATGAGGCGCGTCAGCATTTTGTCGGTATCCTGCAGCGTGGTGTTGAGGTCGAGCAGGACCGGCTCGTTTTTCTCCTTTTGGCTGAAGCTTAGCAGCTTGCGGGTGATGAACGACGCCTTGCGAGCGGCCTCGACGACTTCCTTCGCGTTTTGCTCGGTTTCCTCGCCCGTCGGATTCGCGATGATGAGGCTGGAATAGCCGTCGATGATCGTGAGCAGGTTGTTGAAGTCGTGGGCGATGGACCCCGCGAGGCGGCCGACCGCCTCCATCTTTTGGGAATGGTGCAATTGGTTGTTGAGCATCTCGCGCTCGTTTTCAAGCATCTCGCGTTCGACGGCGGGCATGATGACGTTTCTGCCGAGCAAAATGTTCAGGATCACCAAAATGAAGAGGCCGCTGAGCAAAAAGACCGCGATGGCGAAGGCGAGCGGCTGGGAGTAGCTTTCGTCATGGATCAGCCCCATCACCTTGAAAAGGTAAATCAGCAGTCCGCCGGTGCCCACGGCCGAGACCAACGCCGCGCCGAATAAAATGAGCAGGATTTTGCTTTTCAGGCTATTTCTCTTCAGACCCATGAATTCCCCCTGAGGCGGTTGCTCCAAAAGATACCATCTGGCTTATGGGGAACACGCTTAAAATCACTTCATTTGAAGCGCGAAGAGACGCGCGAGCTAGCGCGCCTCGGCCCAATTCCAGAAGTCGCACAGCACGCGCAAGCCGGCCGCCTGCGATTTCTCGGGGTGGAACTGCGTCGCGAAAACGTTGTCCTTCCACGCCGCGGAGCAATACTCGATTCCGTACTCGGTGGTGCCCGCGACGATCGAGGCGTCTTCCGGGCAGACGTAGTAGGAATGCACGAGATAGAAGAACGCGGCGTCGTCAACGCCCGCGAACATCGGGCAGTCCGGCTTCGTTTCCTTCATCCGGTTCCAGCCGATTTGCGGCACCTTGAGCTCTTTCGGCAGATCGAATTTATTGACCGTGCCTGAGAAGATGCCCAAGCCTTCGACGCCCGGCGATTCCTCCGAGCTTTCGAACAGCGCCTGCAGCCCGAGGCAGATCCCCATCAGCGGCTTGCCGGCCGCGACCCAGTCCTTGATGGGATCCACGAAATCATGCTCGACCAGATGACTCATGCAGTCGCCGAACGCGCCGACGCCCGGCAAGATCAGCGCGCGGCAGTCGTCCATCTCGTTCTTGCGCGCGACGATTTTCGCGTCGAGCTCCAGAAACCGGAAGGCGTTGGTCACGCTGCCGAGGTTTCCCATTCCGTAGTCAATAATGCCGATCATGAATCGTGTCCTGTTGAAAGTCGGCTAGTGTATCCACCCCGCGGCGCAAGGGAACTCTAAAACGCTCCAAATCGCGGCCCAAGCGCCGCGCGGCGCTAGTAATTATCGCTAGAAAAATTTCATGGCGTCCTTTTGTTACAGCCTCTAAACTTTTCTTGTCTTTTTTAAAGGAACACGATGAAGCTGAACGTGAATAAGGATATTCTGAAACTGGCGACCGAATGCGCGCGCGGCCAGATTTGCCAGCAGGGCGGCGGCAAACCCTGCTGCGAAATCAGCGATACGGTGAACGGCACGGTTTTCTTCACGGACAAGCGTCATCCAATGGGCTGCGACTATCAGTGCGGCTTCGGCAGCAAGCATTTGTGCGTTTGTCCCGTGCGGCAGGAAATACATAAACAGCACCGCCTCTAAAACCACTCCGCCGTCTCGACACGCGCGCGAAGTTGTAATGGCCGTTCTCGCCATTACGCGCTATACCAGCTCTCGAACGCAACAACGGGGGAAATTCATGAAACAACTACCGGCCATTCTATTGGCCCTCATCTGCGCCGCGCTCGCGGTTTCGCTGATTTCCGAGAAACGGGAAAACGCCGCGTTGAAGGCGGAGCGAGCAGCCTTCGAAATCGCATGGACGGAAAAAGCAGGCGCTGAAGTCATCCCTCCACCGATCGAGGAAGTGAACGCTCCGGTCGCCGCGGCCGAAGCGGAAGCACCAACCAACGAGGTCGACGCGGCGGTCGTCGAGAACACGCTCGAAAATCATCAACGCGTCATGAACTCCATGGCGAAGATGCGCGACAACCCGACCATGAACAAAATAATCGAGGCCAGCCAGCGCGGCACCATCGGCGCGCTCTACGCCGACATGATCGAATATCTCAACCTCAGCCCGGACGAGACGAACCATTTCATGGATTTGCTGATGTACCGTCAGATGGAACAGGTTGATTTCGGCATGAAACTGATGTCCGGCGCGATGAGCGACGAGGAAAAACAGGCCGCGGCCGATCATCTGGGAGAGATCGACGACGACATGAAGGAGCAAATGAAAGCGTTCCTCAACAGCGAACGAGACTACGAGGAGTTCGAGTTCTACGAAAAAACCATCGGCGAACGCATGGCCCTCTCGCAGATGGATCAAACGCTCGCCGCGGCCGATCAACCGTTGACCGACGTGGAATACCGCGCCCTGCTGGGCATGATGCAAGACGAGAAAACCGCGTTCGACTGGTCCACCGATCTTCATGATCAGGAGAGCGCCGACATCAGCGCGGAGCGCTTCAGCCGCGAGAACATGCGCAAGCATTCCGAGGACGTCGCGCGGCTCAACGAATCGATCTTCGAGAAGGCGATGAGCCTGCTCACGCCCGAGCAATTCGAGGCGTTCAAGGCGAGCATCCAGGCCACGACCGACATGCAGATGGCCCAGTTCGAGATGGCCGGGCAACTTCTGCGCGGCGGGGAATAGATTAGAACGCTTTGAGAATCAGGGTGACGGACGTGATCAGCAGCACCGCGTAGATCAGCATCGTGTAGTGCTTCTGTTCCGTCTTATGGGTCAGCCACCACCCCAGCGCGACGCCAAGCGGAATCACCGGCAGCAACACCGCGCCGAGCTTCAGATTGTCGGGCTGAATCCGACCCAGCATCGCGAACGGAATCAGTTTAATCAGGTTGAGCATCCAGAAAAACGCGCAACTCGTGCCCGCGAAGTTTTTCTTCTCTAGTTGCTGGGGCAGCAGATACATCTGCATCACGGGGCCGGCCGCGTGCGCGAGCGTGGAGGTCACGCCCGCCGCGAAACCAAACACGGCGCCTTTTCCCCAGGTGGGGTGCGACGCGTGAATGTGCCGCAGAATCCACTTCTTCGCGGCGAAATACGCCACGAACACGATGCCCAGCAAGCCAATCAGAATTTTAAGCGCGTTGTCGGAAACGGAAATCAGGGCGGAGTCCGAAACGAACAGGTAGCTCGCCACCGCGACGCCCAGCAGCGTCGCGGGCATGAGATAAACCAGCCGGCCCCACAGCACCTTCCGCCAATAAAAACAGAGCGCGACGAGGTCCATCAGACACAGCATCGGCAGCATGAAGCCCACCGCGGCCCGCGCGGCGCTCGCTTGCGAGGGCCAGACTAGAATCAGAATCGGCAACGCGATCGCGCCAACGGGAAACCCGCCCTTGCTCATGCCGATGAGAAAAAGACTCAGCCCGATCCAGAACAGATCAAGAAAGTCGTACGCGGCGAGAAACTCCATGCTCTACGCGCCGATGCGGCCCTTGCTGGAAGGAATCAGATCCAGCGCCCGCGGATCGGAATCGCACGCGACGCGCAGCGCGCGCGCCGTCGCCTTGAAGACCGCCTCGACGCAATGGTGCAGATCCTCGCCGAACTTCAGCTCGATGTGCAGGTTCATTTTCGCGGAGTCGCAGAACGACCGCCAGAAATGCTTGATGATCGTCACGTCGAAATCGCGGATGTACTTCTGCTCGTGCTCCAGCTTGTACACGAAGAACGGACGGCCTCCCAGATCAAGGCAGACGTCGGCTTGCGCCTGCGCCTCGTCCATCGGCAGCACCCAAAAGCCGTAGCGGTTGATGCCTTTGCGATCGCCCAGCGCTTCGTTGAACGCCTCGCCCAGCACGATGCCCACGTCTTCCACCAAGTGATGATAATCGACGTCGATGTCGCCGGTCGCTTTGATTTCCAGATCCAGCAAGGCGTGTTTCGCGAACAGGTCGAGCATGTGGTCGAAGAACGGCACGCCGGTGGAGATCGCGTAGTTCGCCTGCCCGTCGATGTTCAACGTCAGGTCGATCTGGGTCTCCTTCGTGTTCCGTTCGATGTGAGAGGTCCGGGATTGTTCCATGTTCGATCCTTTGGGTTCGCGATAAAGTAAAGCCGCCCACCGTCGCCTTCAAGACAGAAACCGCGGCCGTTCGCGGCTCGTAAACAAAAAAACCCGCGCCCGTGAGCGGCGCGGGTCCATTATACGCGTGGAGAGCCGTTACTCCATCGGAGCCGGCGCGTTGGTCGGCTCGGTGGCGGGCGCGACGATTTCGATCGGCGCGTCGATCGCGACCGGCGCGTCGGGACCGCCCGCCTTCAACGACTCGATCGCGGCGGTGGCGCTGTCGGCGATCATCTGATAATGCGCCATCATCACGCCTTCATAAAGCTTGTCGCTTTCCGAGAGCAGTCGCTTGGTTTCCTCGTCGGCCGCGCTATTGGCGTTCAACGTCTCGTCCAGTTCGGCGACCTTCACCGTGTTCGCGGCGCTCATGACCTTCGAGGCCTCCGCGTAGCCCTTGTTGATTTTAACCTGATTCTGAAGGTCCGCCAGCTGAGCCTTCAACGTTTCGATCGTCACCGCGTTTTCCTTGCTCTTTTCCAACCCGGCGACGGCGGACTGTTTCAGCACGTCGATGGACGCTTCGTGCGAGTCCACTCTGGAGGATTGATCCTGTTGCGACGCGGCGATCATCTCCTCAACCTTCGAAGTCGTGACGCAACCGGATAAAACCACGGCGAGCGCGCCTAGCGTGACGTATTGGATCGTCTTCATTTTTGAATCTCCTGATTTATCGCTTCTCGTCCTCTTTGACGAACGAAAGGCTAGGACCTCGACCGCGACGGGTCAACCCCTAATATCGCGCGCGGAGTCTTCCCGCGATTGCTTTTCGCGGGCGAACCGTTACGGTGTCCGAAATTTTTTCAAGAGGTGCCAATGAATAAAGAATTCGCCGTGTTGCCGAAATGGCTGATCAACCTGTTTCTATGGATTGGACTCAGCGCCGGCATCGCCGTCCGCTCGCTGATGCTGCTCAACCGCGCCAACCCCGCCGCCGCGGTCTGGGTGTGGCGCTTCGCCATGGCGAGTTACTTCGTGTTCTTCACCTATCGCTACATCATCGGGCGCCGCCGCAGGCGAATCGTCACCAACCACGATCTCATCGAAAAAATCCGCGCGGCCGACGGCCTGGACGAAACCACCCGCGAAGGAACCATCTACATCCTCCGGTCCATCGTCCGATCCAAGGAACTTTTCAACTACGCGTTCATCTGCGTCCTGAGTCTCATCGCGCTCGTGCTGGATTTTTTCGCGTAAAAAAAAAGCCCGTTTCCCCAGTAAAAACGGCCTTTTTGAATATAGTACGAATTTTGTACTTGTTAAATCCGCGGAGATGACTACATTCAGTGGCAGTTGGTAACGAAAAAAGGAAATCAGATGGCTTCAGTAACACTCAAAGGAAACCCCTTCAACACGGTTGGCGACCTTCCCGCGGTCGGCAGCGACGCCCCCGCGTTCTCCGCGGTCAAAACCGATCTTTCCGAATGCGCCCTCTCCGAGCTCGCCGGCAAGAAGGTCGTCCTCAACATTTTCCCCAGCATCGACACCGGCGTTTGCGCCGCGTCCACGCATCGCTTCAACAAAGAAGCCGGCGCGTTGGACAACACGGTCGTGCTGTGCGTATCCGTCGACCTCCCCTTCGCGCTGGGCCGCTTCTGCGGCGCCGAAGGACTCGAAGACGTCGTGCCGGTTTCCGTGTTCCGCAATCCGGAATTCGGCAGTGGCTATGGCGTAACCTTCGCGGACGGCCCCCTCGCGGGGCTGCTTTCCCGCTCCGTCGTCGTGATCGACGAAGCCGGCAAGGTCGTCTACACCGAACAGGTGGCCGAAACCACCGAGGAACCCAACTATGAGGCCGCGCTCGCGGCGCTTTAATAACCCACTTCCCCTAGCAACACCCCACAGAACGGGTCGCCTCCTCCCCCTTGGCGGCCCGTTCACCTTTTCAGACGGAAAGGGCCGCGCCAAACCGCGCGGCCCTTTTTGGTCGAAAGTCGAAACGTCCAAGGTCGAAAGTCTGTCGGTTAAACTCCGCGAGGTTTTCCGCGAACGTGTAGCCAGGAATTCTCCATATTCCAGCAACCAATCCATCCGACCCTAATATTCGTTGCTTTCCATACATTCGTTGCCACTCACCCCTCCCGCTTCCAAAGGCTTGGATGCTCTGAATTATACCAATCTCAAAAACATTTAGGCATTAATGGGACTAAACCGAATGGCACTAAGTTAAGGGAGTTTAAGCGGGAGATAAGGTAATATTGAAATCATGTTTGCCAAAAGTAGGAC
>JARFRL010000243.1 GCA_029287275.1 Pontiella desulfatans | reverse complement strand
GCCGCGACGACCGTCAGCGGTTCCGAAAGGTGGAGCAAAAACCCGAACACCTCTACCTAATCGCCCAAGGCTTCGTGCCGGACGACCCCGCCTATGGCGAGGAGGATTTGCTCGACGCGGTCGACGAGGACGAGCAGCTGCCGGAGCCGACCTACCGCTCGCGCCACATCATTCTCGTCCGGCTCGCGCTGGCGCGCGACGGCTATCGAATCGACGATCTGCTCGAAAACGCGGGCGCCGAAACCATCGAGCGCGTCCTCGCCTACGGCCTCCCCGAGGAGGAGATTTTATAACCGCGGATGAACGCGGATAAACACGGATAAGGAAAATGGGATTGGTATTCGAACAGGAAACGAAAGAGATCATTGGCTGCGCGATGGAAGTCATCAATGAGCTCGGTCATGGTTTGATTGAAAAACCGTATGAGAACGCGCTGGTGGTTGAGTTCGGCCTGCGTGGAATTTCATGTCGTCAGCAACCGAAATTCGATGTTCTTTATAAGGAAGTAAACGTTGGCTATTACATTCCTGATCTGATTGTTCAGGAGAAGGTAATCGTTGATGCGAAAGTGGTTGATCAAATCACAAACCACGAAGTAGGCCAGATGATGAACTACTTGAAGATTACAGGACTTAAAGTTGGGCTGATCATTAATTTCAAGAATGCCCGGCTGGAATGGAAAAGAGTGGTGCTCGAAAAATAATCCGAGTCCATCCGCGTTAATCCGCGGTTATGAAAGGCGTTGCCTATGAGTGCTAAAACAACGATGTGCGTCCTGTTTCGGGACGAGGAAGTTCAGGTCGTCTACGTCGACCGAACCATGCTCGGCGTCCAGATTAAATTCATGGAACGCTTGCCGCGCGACGAGTTCGTGTTCGAGGAGATCGCGCGGCTGACGAACGCGGTGGAAAAAACGCCGGCCCGCGTGCTGTTGTGCCCGCCGCGGGAAATGGTGATGCAACGGACGTTGTCGTATCCCGCGATGTCGCCGGGCGACATCGCCACGATGATCCAGTTCGAGGCGACGCGCCACGTGCCGCTCGCCGAAACCGACCGCGCCGTCGGGTGGTCCGCGGTGGAGTTGGAGGAGGAAAAGAAGATCATCCTCAACCTGATCGCCGCGCGCGATTCCGATATTCAGGAACTCATCGGAAAGTTCCGCGCCGTCGGCGTGCCGATCGACGAGGCGGCGCCGTTCAGCTGCGCGGGGATCGCCGCGCTGGCCGATCGGCCGACGCTGCTGGTGGTGACGGACGACCGGCACGTCGAGCTTTGCCTATATGGCGCCGGCCAGCTGCGCGCCTCGCAGGTGATCTCGACGTCCGCGCCGGGCTTCGCGCCGGAACGCGTGGTGACCGCGGCGCGTCAGATGGCCGCGAAAAACAAGGATTGGCTGGGCATGGAAGGCGTCGGCCGCGTGGTGATCGCCGGTCGGGCGAGCCTTTCGGAAACGTTCGAGGCCGATCTGGGCGCCGCGTTCGGGGTGCCGGCGCGGGCGTTGGAAACGCCGGCGGGTTTTCCGGAAATGGAGGACGCGCTCACCGACGCGTTGCTGGCGGCCGCGAGCGAGTCGCCGCCGGAAATGAATCTGATCGCGCGGTCGGACCGCAAGGTTCCGATTAGCCGCAAGACGATCCTCGTCGGCGCGCTGTGCGCGTTGCTGGCGGTCGAGTTGATCGCGTGGGCGGCCTTTAAAACCGGCGCGCCGGCCGTCCAGCGCAAGCACGTCGCGGAGGAGATCGCCAAGGTGCGCCGCCGCGCCGCGCCGATTCAGCGGATGAAGGACAAGAACCGCGAGACGCGCAAGCAATTGTATCGCCTGGACGAGATCCGCGCCACGCACGTTAGTTCGATGCAGGTGCTGGCGGGACTGAGCGAGCTGCTGCCGGAAGACACCTATCTGACCGCGATGAACTATAAAACCGGAACGATTTCGCTCCGCGGCATGTCGAAGGAGCCCGATCGGATTCCGGAACTGTTGATGACCTCGCCTTACGTCGAGGCGATCAGCAAGTCCGACATCGGCAAGAAAGAGGGCGACTACCACCCCATCACCATGAGCGTTTCCACGAGGATTCCCGATGAAGAAACCGACATTTAAAATCACCCGCCGCGAGCGGATCTATCTGATCGCGGGGGGCGTCGCGCTGTTGATCGGCGTGGTGCTGTTTCCGGCGTGGAAAGCCGCGGTCGCGTTCCGCGAAGATCAGCTCGAGCAACTCGAAGGCGAGATTGATCTGCTGGAAAGTCTGAACGGACTTCTGGCCGACGCCCGCGCCATCCAAACGGAGAACACCTTGCTGCGCGACGCGCTGAAGGGCGCGGACGATCTGCTGTTTCCGCCGATCGAAAACCGGATCATGGCGCAAACGCGCGTGATCAAGTTGCTCAACGAAATGGGCCCCGACCTCGGTT
>JARFRL010000233.1 GCA_029287275.1 Pontiella desulfatans | reverse complement strand
AACGTGGAGAACGCGTCGTACGGCCTGACCAACTGCGCCGAGCGCACGGCCATCTTCTCCGCGATCGCGGCGGGCCAGCGAGAGTTCGTCGCGATGGCCATCGCGGCCTCGGGCGAGGCGACGCCCTACCCCTGCGGAGCGTGCCGCCAAGTGCTGGTCGAATTCTGCCAACGGGATTTCCCGGTGCACGTCGCGAAAAACGGAGGTCTTGATACCGCGACGCTTGGAGAGTTGCTGCCCAACAGTTTCGAGTTCGGAGAAAACCAAACCCGGTAATTTCACACTTGTGAAGGTGTGAAATATTAGGAGCCCATCATGCCAAAAACACTCTACCTCGTCCGTCACGCGAAATCAGACTGGAATACGGGCGACTCCGATTTCGACCGGCCTCTCAACAAACGTGGACTGCGCGACGCGCCGGAAATGGGCGATCGGCTGAAGGCTCGCGGCGACCTCCCGGAACTCATCATCTGCAGTACCGCGAAACGGGCCCAGCAAACGTTGAAGGCGTTGAATCTGGGCGTCGCGAACGTGATCCATGAGTCGAGGATCTATGAGGCCTCGACGGGCGACCTGTTGGAAATCGTCCAAAAACTGGATGATTCCGTGGAGACCGCGATGCTGATCGGACACAACCCTTCGATGACGTGGCTCGCCAGCATGCTTTCCGGCGTCCGGATCGAGGGCATGCCAACCTGCTCCGTCGCGACGATCCTTCTGGACGCGAACCACTGGAAATCAGCGGGCGCGGACAACGGCCAATTGATCGACTTCGATTATCCCAAGAAACCCGCCTGATCCAACGTCCGCGCGTTCGTCATAAAAATCGCTAATTCACGCGGTTCTTGATCTGAATCAAGGACGCGGCCCGTTGAACGCGCATAATGAGCCGCGTCATCAGGAATGAAATAGATCGAATTTAGCGATTAACCAACCAAGGAGTAACGTCATGAGCATGTTCTGCTATCAGTGCGAACAAACCAGCCAGGCCACCGGATGCACGTCTTTCGGCGTCTGTGGAAAAGACCCCGAAACCGCGGCCCTTCAAGACCTGTTGGTCGAAGTCTGCAAAAAGATTTCCGAAAAAGCCCACGCCAAGCGCCAAGCCGGCGAAACCACCCGCGAAGCCGACCTCTACGTTATGGAAGGCCTCTTCACCACCGTCACCAACGTCAACTTCGACCCGAAGGACATCGCGGGCATCATCTCCCGCGGCTTCCAGCTCGCCACCGAAATGGGCGTGGAATGCGATAAAGAGATGCCCAACGATCTCGACGCGATGATCTCGCTCGGAGAAGAAATCGGCATTGAAAGCCGCCTCAACACCCTCGGCCCGGACGTTACCGGACTGCAGGAACTCATCATCTACGGGCTCAAAGGCACCGCGGCTTACGCCGACCACGCCTTCGTCCTGGGCAAAGAAGACGACTCCGTTTTCGCGTTCTTCCACGAAGCGATGGCCTTCCTGCTCAACCCCGCGCCGACCGTCGACGAGCTCGTCGGCTACGCGCTGAAAACCGGCGAGGTCAACCTGACCGTCATGGCGCTGCTCGACGCGGCCAACACCGGCACCTATGGCCACCCCGTCCCGACGCCCGTGAACATCTCCGCGGTCGAAGGCAAAGCCATTCTCGTGTCCGGCCACGATCTGAAAGACCTCGAGCTCCTGCTGAAGCAGACCGAAGGCAAAGGAATCAACATCTACACCCACGGCGAGATGCTGCCCTGCCACGGTTATCCGGAACTCAAGAAATACCCCCACCTCGTCGGAAACTACGGCGGCGCGTGGCAGGATCAGCGGTCCGAGTTCGAAGCGTTCCCCGGCGCGATTCTAATGACCACCAACTGCATCCAGAAGCCGAAGGAAAATTATAAAGCCCGCATCTTCACCGGCGGTCTCGTGCAGTGGCCCGG
>JARFRL010000210.1 GCA_029287275.1 Pontiella desulfatans | reverse complement strand
AGATGTGTATAAGAGACAGCCAGAGGGGTTCCCATATAAATCCACCTCTTTTGCGCGGTCCCCCGATCCCGCATTTGAATAACTTTATTAAACGAACGGTGCTATCATGCCTAAAATGAAGACAAAAAAATGTGCAGCCAAACGGTTTAGCAAAACCGGTACCGGCAAATTGAAGCGCAATCACATGGGCGGCAGCCACATCCTGTCGAACAAGAATCGTAAACTAAAACGGAAACTGCGCAGTCAGGACATTGTCGATAAGTCGGACATGAAGCGCATCACCCCGTTCATCTAATTGCTGGAGACTGAATCATGCCAAGAGCAACCAATGGACCGGCCTCGCGCCGTAGAAGAAACAGCCGTCTGAAACTCGCCAAGGGTTTCCGTGGCGCGCGTAGCAAACTTTTCCGTACGGCGACCGAAGCGGTCGACCGCGCGCAAGCCATGGCTTACGTTCATCGTAAGCACAAGAAACGCGACTTCCGCCGTCTGTGGATCGTCCGCGTCAACGCGGCCTGCCGCATGAACGGCATCTCCTACAGCCGTTTCATGGATGGCTGCAACAAAGCCGGCATCACCATCAACCGCAAGATGCTGTCTGAAATCGCCATCCACGACGCCGAAGGATTCAGCAAAGTGGTCGCGGCCGCGAAAGCCAAAGTTTGCTAAACAAGCTTCTGGCTGTTCGATGAAGACCGTCCGAAAGGGCGGTCTTTTTTTTGTCGCGATCGACGGGCGTTACTTCCAGTAGTCCTCGCGCCAATATCCATACCGCGCCCTCTCCATCTCGATATGCCGTTGCGGCTGCGAGTCGTTGCTTTTATTTCGGCCAAACATCTTGTAGTGAAAACACTGCTCGAGGCCATCGTCCGGAATCAACTTCAGGATCTGGCGCATGTTTTCCCAACGGCCCGCCGTGCGCTGCAGCACGTACTCCGGGCTCTCGTAGGTGTGGTCGACCCAGGTCAGCAACGATCCGGGCGGAACCATGGAGGCGTAGTTCAACTCGGTGTTGTCGTTCTTGGGATGCAGAAACACGTTATGGACGCGCGGCGGCGTTCCTTCACGCGCTCGGGCTTTCACGTACTCCACGGTGATGTCCAAATAGTTCCGTAGATTGTCCGCGGACGCGATGAAGACGATGTTGTCGATGGGTAGTTCCGGCGCCGTTTTAAGGACATGGTTAACGGCGATGCCCCCCATGGAATAACCAATCAGGTTGATTCGCATGTTTTTCCATGGCTCTTCACCGTCCGCGGCGCGCCGTCTCCGAAGCTCCTCCGAAAACATGGCGCAGAAATAATAGACGGCCCCGTACGCGTGATCGGAATATTGAAAGTCGCCATTCAACCTTTGATTCGTCGTTCCCGCGGCCTGACCAGCGCTTGCGTTCGGCTCGAAGTCCCGTTGCCGGACGAACATCGCGTGCGTTCGGCGTTCCATGCTCTTCCATGCCGGGGTTCCCCATGAGTACAGGAACGGCGTCATGATCACCCTGGAAGGCAATCCCAACACGTACAAGGGTCCATCGCTCCACTTGTACCGATAATCCTCCGACGGCGCCGCGTGCAAGCGCCCTTCCGCGTTCCATCCATCCGGCGGCGACACGTTCTTTTTCACGGGCTGGGTGGTTCCATAATAGTAATGTTTCAAGGAGCGCCACCAGGCCAGCGGGGCCTCCCCGATCGTCTTGAGCACGTACAGGCCCATGTAGGGAACCGCCGTGACGTACGTGACCTTGCTCTCGGAAACCTCGCCCGAGCGCACCCTGAAGAAATGATCCATCATCGTCGTGACGGGACCGGACAACCAGTTGATGAAAACGGGATAGACGTCGTCCTCCCTCATCAGCGCGAGAATCTCCATTTCTTCCACGAGTTTTTTCTCCGGCGGCATCAGGCCGCCATGAATGAAGATCGTCACGGTCAGGGGGCGCGACGGATCGACGCGGTCCGCGGCATGCCGATCCATGTCTCGAAAAATACCCCCGTAGGCGGCGCGCATGATAGCGACCTGCTCTCGGAGATCGCGCTTTTCCGCGACGCGGTAGTCGACGCGCTGATCCTTTCCTCGAACGCGCTCGGGAATTTCGTAAAAGTCGCCGTCGCGGTCAACATGGATGACGTGGTACCGCATGTCTTCCTGCGTCACGATGGGATTCTTTTTCGAGGGATAGGGTTTAACCGGCCCGAAGGTCGTTGAGCATCCGGCGGCGAACAAGACGAGCAGTCCCGCCGCGCTAGGAATTTTGACGTTGATCCTTCGCAACTCGAACCTCCCGCGCCAACACGGGCAATGTACTCTTCCTTTCTAATCCGTCCATGAAAAACACGGATTTCACGCCCGGGTTTTCGCTTTGCCTAACCGCCGATTCGGCGTATATCCCCTTCTAGGGATTCGAGGGGATGTTCCCTGATCCATCGAATGGAGGGTGAAAAGATGAAATTGAGAGGCGTTTTCGTTTCATGCTTGATCGGCGTCGCGACCGCGTCGCTTCTTTGCTCCTGCGGGCCGGGACCCAATGACACGCGAATGGTCGAGTTCCACTGCGAAGAGAGCCTCGCGCTGATGAATTACGCGACATGGGAAGTCTCGTCAACGGGCGTGAACGGCGACTTCGCGGTGTATCTGACGGGCCCCTCGCTGTTCTATGTGCTCGAAGACAAGGACGACGGCGAATTCGAGTATCCGTATCTCTACCTGCCTGAAGATGGCGACCGCGTGAACCTTCGCGTCGCGGGCGACCTGCTCTACGCCAACGACGTCGTCGTGGCGATCGCGGCGAAGAAGTCCAAATCCAGAAACTTCTCCGAGTGGATCGAGTCCGCCGACGACGCGGCGCTCAAAGGCGTTCGACTCATCGCGTTCGAAACCAGCGCGTTCAGCAACGAGTTTGAAAAAATATGCCGAGTTAATCCGCATGTATCCGCCATGGCCGACGATCCGAATGAAAGCCACACGGCGGAACAGTCGCCGCGGATGACGCCGTTCCTTTTCGCGCTGGGAACAAGCGAGGAGGCTCCACTCCATGAGGCGATCCAACGATTGAACGCGAGCGAAGTCCGGCTGATTTTCGCGGGCGACGCGATCGACCCGCTCGCGCGGGAGGCGCTGAAAGACAAGTCCATGCCCAACCTCCACCGAGTGATTTTATGCGAAGGCCAGGAGACCAATGAATTTCCAGCGTCCTTTATTCAAGCAAGCGCGATCACCGTGCGGGACGGGGCCGGAACTCTGAATTTCGACCAAGCCACGCATCTGACGGAGTTGCATTATCTGACCGATGATGAAAATAAAACTCTCGAACTCGAACGCCTGCCGAACCCCGGGGCGACGCGCGTCCTAACCATTTTGGATCGAGAAAACGTCACCGGACTTGAACGGCTCACCAATCTCGAATACCTCAATCCCGGCGCGGGGAGTCTTTCCAACGACGAGCTAACGAAACTCCTTGCCGATCACCCCAAGCTCGTTTGCCTAAACCTGACCCGCGCCGAGATTGAAAGCTTGGAACCCTTAAGAAACGCGCCGCGTCTGGAAGCCGTCACCCTAGGCGCGTTCGCCGAGGGAATCGCACCCGACTTCACTCCACTTGGCGCGCTGAAAAACCTGCGGCACATCGGAGTATCTGAAGAGCTGGAGTCGCCGGAAAATTTGGAGGCGATCAAAAAAGCGTGTCCGCGGGCCATGTTGTACGCGCACGACAAGTTCTGCATGGGCTCGGGCTGGCTGTTGTTGTTCCCGCCTCTCATGCTCGCCATCTGGTTCGTGAAAACACGAAGGGAGGCGTGACGGGTGCCGCCGCGTTCCTTTCCGTCCTCCGCGCCGTCCGCCGCGGCGCTCTTGGTTCTGTTCGGCTATCTGCTTCACGTCAACAAAGCGACGGCTCTCGTCTGCCTGGCCGCGGGTCTCGCCCTTATATCAACATGGATATGGAAGACGCCGCTTGAAAGGTCGACGCGCGTCCTCGGATTCAAGCGGCCGCCGGCGCGCGTGATGACCGCGGGTTTGGCGCTAGGTTTGGCGACCGCGGCGTACGCGCGCTGGGCGCAGGGACGCCCATTGTTTCCTTGTCCCCTCCGCGCCTTTCTTTTCATCTCCATCTCGATCGGCGCGACGGAAGAACTTGTTTTCCGGGGCTTTTTTCTGGGCCGTTTTCTAGACCGATGGCGGCCCGTCGCGGCCGTCGCCGCGGCGGCGCTCGCGCACGCGGCGTACAAGACGGCGATCTTCGTTCCCTCCACGGCGCTCGCCGAACTCGCGCTGCTTGGCGGACTCACCTTCGCGTTCGGTCTGTTGCTGGGTTGGTGGCGCGCGCGGAACCACGGCGTCTGGCCGTGCGTCGCGTTTCACGTCGTCTTCGATTTTTGGGTCTACGCGGACCGAACAACCCCATGGTGGGTGTGGTGATGAAGCGACTGAACCACGCGGCGCTATTCCTCCGCCTTGGATTCAAGACCTTGTGGACGAGTCTGATCATGACGCGTAATCCGCGCGCCGTGTTGGCGCGGCTGGCCCCCATGATACGATTCAAACGCGCCGATCCGCGCTACGGAAACCCACTCAACCATCGGACCGTCGATGGCAGGCTGTACTGGCATCCACATATTCCCGGCTATCCCTCCCCCGCTTTCGACCGCGTGTTTCGTCATTGGCTGGCTCACAACCTCGGCCTCTCCCCCCATCCCGGACTCTATTCCGCCCACGTCGCGATCACCAACGTCTGCGGTCTGGATTGCGCGCACTGCTTCGAATGGGACGCGCTCGCCGAAACGGATACACGAAACGAGAAGGAGCTCCTCGCCGCGATCGAACGGCTGATCGATCTCGGCGCGGCGCGGATCTCGCTGACGGGCGGCGAACCGACCGCCCGCCTGCCGCTCGTCCATCGCGCCCTGGAGACGTTCCGCGACCGCGGTGTCGAGTTTTGGATCAACACGTCGGGCGCGGGTTTGACGGAAGAACGAATCAACGCGTTGAAAGAGCGCGGGCTGACCGGCGTAACCTTCAGCCTCGACCATCACGACCCGATCGCGCACGACCGTTTCAGGGGGCGGCCCGGCCTGCACCAACAGGTGGTCGCTTCCGCGCGAATCGCCGTGGACCGCGGATTGGTCACCGAGCTGGCGCTCTGCGCGACCAACGACTTCATCTCGGAGGAAAACCTCGCGGCCTACGGGCGCCTGGCCGCGGAACTGGGCGTCACGTTCATTCAGATCGTGGAGCCCAAACCGATTGGAAAACTCGCGGGCCGCGCCGTGGCCCCGCGGCCGGAAAAGCGGGCGATGCTCGAGGCGTTTCACGACCGCGTCCGAAACGCGGAGGACGGCCCCCTGCTCCACTACGTCGATCGTCACAACAGAACGCATGGCTGCGAAGGCGGGAAATTCCACATCTACGTCGGCGCGTCCGGCAGGGCGTTCCCCTGTCCGTTCTGTCCGTCCGTCTCCGCCGCGTTGGAGGAGCTGACGCCCACCAACCTCAACCGCGTTCTATTCTGCCCCAACGCCGCGACCCACTGACTTCCGCGGATTCCTTCTTTCATTCCTCCGACCCTTGGAATATCGTTTCCGACGTTTTAAGCATCGGGAGTATTACCATGATCAAAGAAGCCATCGCCAAACTCATCCAAAACGAAACCCTGTCGCGCGCCGAAGCCGCCGCGGCCATGACCGACATCATGGCCGGCGACGCCACCGAGGCGCAGATCGGCGCGTTCATCGCGGGACTGCGGCTCACCGGCGAAACGCCCGACGTCATCGCGGGCTGCGCCGAAGTAATGCGCGCCAACGCCACTAAAATCAAATGCGACGACCCGAACGCGGTCGACATCGTCGGCACCGGCGGCGACGGCGCGCACACGTTCAACATCTCCACCACCTCCGCCTTCGTCATCGCGGGCGCGGGCGTGACGGTCGCCAAGCACGGCTCCTACGGCGTCTCGAGCAAATGCGGCAGCGCCAACGTGCTGTCCGATCTGGGCGTCAACATCCAGTATTCGCCGGGGCGCATGGAGGAGTGCCTCGCGGAGCTGGGCATCGCCTTCCTCTTCGCGCCCGGTTTGCATCCCGCCATGAAACACGTCGTCGGCCCGCGCCGCGAACTGGGCGTCTGGAGCATCTTCAACATCCTCGGCCCGCTCTGCAATCCGGCCGGCGTCAAGAACGGCATCATGGGCGTCTTTTCGCCGGAGCTCGTGCCGATTGTTTCCGACGCCTGCGCCCAGCTCGAAATGAACCACCAGTTCATCGTGCACGGCAACGACGGCCTCGACGAGTTCACCACCACCACCACCACGATGGTCACGGAAATCCACCGCGGCGAAGTGGAATCCTACGAGGTCCAACCCGCGGGCCTCGGCCTCGCGACCGCGACCGCCGCCGACCTCATTGGCGGCGAGCCCGCTGAAAACGCCGCGATCACCCGCGCCTTGCTCAACGGCGAAAAAGGACCCAAGCGCGACATCGTGCTGCTCAACGCCGCCTTCGCCATCATGGCCGGCGGCAAGGCCGCTAATCCCAAGGACGGCATCGCCCTCGCCGCGGAATCGATCGACTCCGGCGCGGCGCTCAACAAACTCGACGCCCTCGCGGCGAAGTCGCAAGGATAAGCCATGAAAACAGCCCTGCTGGTCGCGTTGGTCGCCTTGGTCGCGCCCGCGCGCAGTCAAGAACTCGACGCGCTCCCCCGCAACCTGGAGCGCCTGAACGAGCAAGGGCTCGAAATCGATCTCGAGAAGATCAAGGCGCGCGGCTTCATCCGCGTGCTGACGCGCAACAATCCGGCGTGCTACTTCATGCACCGCGGCCAGCTGATGGGCTTCGAATACGAACTGGTTCGCCGCTTCGCGAAGCAACACGATCTCGAGGTCGTCGTGATCGTTCCGGAAAACTGGAACGACATGGGAACATGGTTGCGGGAAGGGCGCGCCGATCTGGCCGCGGCGACGCTCACCATGACGCCGCGCCGCTTCAACAACAAACAGGGCTTGGTCTATTGCCACCGCTACGGCGAGTTTCAGGAGCACATCGTCGGCCGCGCCGACGACCGCTCGATCCAGTCGCTCGACGATCTCAATGGACGAACCATCCATGTCCGCGCGTCCAGCTCGTATCACGAGTCGCTGCTCGAACTTCAGAAAAAGAAAAAGCTGAAGTTCAAGATCGCGCTGGTTCCCGAAAGCGAGGAAACCTTCGAGATTCTCGATCAGGTCGCGGCGGGAGAATACGACCTGACGTGCGCGGATCAGCCTCTGCTCAATCAAAGCGTTCGCCTCCGCGCGCGGTTGAAGCCCGTGCTCACGTTGCCGCGCGTTCGGGGCTACGGTTGGGCCGTCCGCGAGAATCAGCCTCGATTGCGCGCCGCGGTGAACGCGTTCTTCGCGAAAGAGCTGAAAACCGACGCTTATCGATCGCTCCATAACCGCTACTTCAATCTCGCCCAAAACACGAAGCTCGAGGAAACGTTCGCGCCCGGGGGCGCCGGCCGGATCACTCCCTATGACGAGCTCGTGAAAAAACACGCCGCGACCTACGCGTTTCCCTGGACGCTCATCTGCTCGCAGATGTTCCAGGAAAGCCGCTTCAAAGCCGACGCGGTTTCCTGGTCCGGCGCGCAAGGCCTGATGCAGTTGATGCCCGCGACCGCGAAAGAGGTCGGCGTGAAGAACCCCTTCGACCCGGACGACAACATCCGCGGCGGAACCTACTATCTGAACCAGCAGTATCGCCGCGTGCCGGACGAAGTCGACGCCTTGAACACCACCTGCTTCGCGCTCGCGGCGTACGTCGGCGGCTACGGTCATCTGATCGACGCGCGGGCGCTCGCGGAAAAGCAGGGAAAAGACCCCGACGTCTGGATCGGAAACGTCGACCACGCCTACGCCCTGCTCTCCGAGCCGCGTTATCACAAGCGCGCGAAATACGGCTATTGCCGCGGCGACGAAATCATCGATTACGTCCGCAAGGTCATGAGCCGTTACGTCTCGTACGACGCCGCCCAGAACAACCGCGCGCCTAAATGACAACTCTGTAATTCAATTCGCGGCAATTTTCCCGCGCGGCCGCTCGTTAGGCGTATCGAACCAACGGAAAGGATTCGAAATGAAAACGCTACCCGTCACACTGTTGCTCTCGATCGCCGCGACCGCCGGCGCCGTCACCTACCCCGTCGTCGACACGGGACAGACCACCGCCTATGGAAAGCCCGCGGGGCAGGACGCCCACTACGTCGCGAACGCGCCCGCCTATAAAGACAATGGCGACGGAACCATCAGCGATCAAGTCACCGGTCTGATGTGGACCAAAGATCCCGGCGAAAAGACGACGTTGGCGGTGGCGGAGAAAAACGCCGCGGCATGCCGCGTGGGCGGACATACCGACTGGCGGTTGCCGACGATTAAAGAGCTCTACTCGCTCATACAGCTCAACGGCACCGATCCGGATCCCATGAGCACCGACACCTCCGGCCTGAAGCCTTTCATCGATGATTCCGTTTTCAACTTTCAGTATGGCGATCCCGAAAAAGGAGAACGCGTTATCGATTCGCAGTTCGCCACCTCCACTAAATACGTCAGCACCACGATGGGCGGCAACGATACCATGTTCGGCGTCAACTTCGCGGACGGCCGCATCAAGGGCTACCCCATCAAAACCCGCCGCGGCGAGGGACGGTATTACGTGCTCTATGTCCGCGGAAATCCGGCGTATGGACAAAACAAATTCAAGGACAACGACGACGGTACCATCACCGACGAAGCCACCGGCCTCACTTGGATGAAAGCCGACAGCGGCAAGGGCATGGACTGGCCAACCGCCCTGGAATACGCCGAAGGCATGGAGTTCGCGGGCCATTCCGATTGGCGCCTGCCGAACGCCAAAGAACTGCAGAGCATCATCGACTACACGCGCTCGCCCGACACTTCGGATTCCGCGGCGATCGATCCGGTTTTCCAATGCTCGGAAATCACCAACGAAGGCGGTGAAAAAGATTACGCGCAGTATTGGACGAGCAGCACCCACGTCGGCGCGCGCAAGTCCGATACCGCGGTCTACTTCGCGTTCGGCCGCTCACTCGGCTGGATGGGACCGGACGGCGATAAGAAGCTGTTGGATGTGCATGGCGCCGGCTCGCAACGCTCCGATCCAAAGGTCGGCGACGCGGCGCGATTCCCCTACGGCCGCGGCCCGCAGGGCGACGTGATCCGAATCGACAACATGGTTCGACTGGTTCGGGGCGGCGCGGTCGAGTCCGTTTCGGTCGAAGTCAAACCGGAAACAGCGGAAGCAACGCCGCCTCGGGGAGGACGTCCGGAAGAGCCCGGTGAAAATCAGGCGCGGGGTCGCCGAGATCAGGGCGGTCCGTCTCCCGACCGCGTGTTCACCCGGTTCGACGCCGACAACGACGGCGTTATTTCCAAAGCGGAGTTCAAGGGGCCGGAGCGCAGATTCAACCTGCTCGACCAGGACAAAGACGGGAACATCACGCGACAGGAGGTCGAGTCGGCACCCCCTCCGCCGAACCGTGGAGAACAACCGTCTCAGGGAGACGCCCCCCGCCCTTTTGAAGTACCGGCGGATGGTCCTGAAAAAAGAACCGTTCCGCCGGTCTCCGCGCGCGCCTCGGACAAACCGAACATTGTTTTCATCTACGCCGACGACATGGGCTGGACCGGCACTTCGGTTGAAATGATCCAAGGCGATCCCGAAACCAAAAGCGACTTTTACCAGACGCCGAATCTCGAAAAGATGGCCGCCCGCGGCATGGTTTTTTCGCAAGCCTATTCTCCCGGCTCCATGTGCACGCCCAGCCGGGCCAGCGTGCTTACGGGAAAAACGCCGGCCGCGCTACACATCACCACGCCCGGAGGCGGAAAGGTTGATTCATCCAAAAAGGTGCTCACCCCCCTACCCACCACCAAACTTTCCGAACATATTCCAACCATTGGCGCGCTGCTGAAGGCCGAGGGTTACGCCACCGCGCTGCTGGGAAAGTGGCACATCGGACGAAGCGACCACGCCGGAAACCATGGCTTCGATTTCCACGACGGCTCCACCGAAAACGC
This sequence comes from Pontiella desulfatans, assembly GCA_029287275.1. Taxonomy (GTDB): domain Bacteria; phylum Verrucomicrobiota; class Kiritimatiellia; order Kiritimatiellales; family Pontiellaceae; genus Pontiella; species Pontiella desulfatans_A. The sequence continues at coordinate 674 of JARFRL010000210.1, read as the reverse complement.
CAGCAACGGAACCGATGAAGACCCGAAAGAGATCTTCAGCCTGACTGAACGCGGCATCCGGTTCATGGAGGAAAACGTCAATGCCGGCAACCCGTTCTATCTCCAGCTGTCGCACTACGCCGCGCACATGCCGATTCAGAGCCGCCCTGAAAGCATCAGCAGGTTCGATGACGCGACGCCCGGAAGCATCCACGCGCAGGCGGACTACGCCGGTATGACCTGGGATCTCGACGCGAGCCTCGAACTTGTTTTCCAGGCGTTGGAACGGCTGAACATTTCGGACAACACCTACGTGGTTTTCATGTCTGACAACGGCGCGGGAGGCAATCGGAGGAAACCAAACAACGCGCCGCTCTTCGCGGGAAAAGGGTCTCTCCACGAAGGCGGCATCCGCGTGCCGCTCATCGTAACCGGCCCCGGCGTTCAAACCGGATACCGCGCGGAACCAGTCAGCGGCACCGACTTGTTCGCCACCTTCGCGGCATGGGCGGGAGCCGAAACCCAAACGAGCGAGAGCGCTGACATCACTCCGCTTTTGCGAGGCCGACCTGAAGACTTCAAGCGCGGGAGCGCTCTGCTCTTTCACTGCCCGCACTATGGACAGGGGCTTGGCCAAAAACCACAGACCGCCATCCTTTCCGGAAACTACAAACTGCTGAAGGACTGGGAAACCG
>JARFRL010000362.1 GCA_029287275.1 Pontiella desulfatans | reverse complement strand
GAGGAGTTCGCCTTTGGAGGTTATGAATTTCGCGTAGACGCCCGGCTCGGTCGGTTCCTTCGCGGCGCCGGCTAGAGAGGTCGCGGCGATCGCCGCGGCGCGTAAGAAAGTGGTTTTCATGGTTTACCCTCCTGGTTATGTGAAAATGAAAGGAAAAGGTAGCGGAACCCAGGCGCGGGTTGAAGTCCCGGATTGGCATTAGTAGATCGGATGATTCGCGTTCCGGTCCACTATTTCGCGCCGAAAAACGGGCGCGAACTTTATCGACAACCCCGCGGATCGCCCATAGTTTCTCTTCCGTCAAACAACTAAAAAGGAACGAACACATGATTCTGATGAAAACCTCCAAAGGAGACATCAAGCTCGAACTCAACGCGGAAAAAGCGCCGAAAACCGTCGCGAACTTCCTCTCCTACGTCGAATCCGGCCACTACGCCGGCACCATTTTCCACCGCGTCATGGACGGCTTCATGATCCAAGGCGGCGGATTCGACGCCGACATGAACCAGAAACCCGCGCCGAACACCGTTGAAAACGAGGCCGCCAACGGGCTCGGAAACGCGGTCGGTACCATCGCCATGGCCCGCACCTCCGATCCGCACAGCGCCGGCGCGCAGTTCTTCATCAACGTGGGCGACAACGCGTTTCTCAACCATCCCGGCCAAGACGGTTGGGGCTACTGCGTTTTCGGCGAAGTCGTTGAAGGCATGGACGTCTTGAACGAAATCAAAGGCGTCGCGACCGGCAACGCCGGCGGCCACCAGAACGTCCCCGTCGAGCCGATCGTTATTACCGAGGTTTCGGTCGTCGAGGCGTAGCGCGTGAACCCGGGCGATCAACTGATCGAGGCGATTCAGTCGTGCGGCCACAAGGCGCGGCTCGTGGTCGCGGGGGGAGGAAGCGGCGCGGTGCACGCGCTGCTGTCCCATCCCGGCGCCTCGCGCTTCGTGGTTGACGTCCGGATTCCGTATTCCCCCGAATCGCTCGCCGAGTTCCTCGGCGAAACGCCCGAGTCCGCCTGCTCCGAGGAAACCGCGCGGCGAATGGCCGCGAAGGCGCTTGACGGCGCGACGTTGGGCGTCGCCTGCACCGCCGCGCTGCAAACCAACCGCGAACGCCGCGGCGCCGACCGCGCCCACGTGTGCTTCCTCACCGCGGACGCCGCCTTCGCCCAGAGCTTGGAAATTCCGACCGGTAGTCGGCGGGAGCAGGAGGCCGTGCTGAGCGGAAAGCTGCTGCGGTTGCTCGCGGATTTCGTGGAGACGGAAAAATGAAGGACGCGCTCGACCGGCTGATCGCGGGAGAGCTTCCCTACATTCTCGTGGGGCGCGATGATTTTCCCGACAAAACCATTCTCCTGCCCGGATCGTTCAACCCCTTGCACCAAGGTCACGAAGGGCTGCTGCTCGCCGCCGAGCGCGCCACCGACCGCGACGGCCTGCTGGAGCTCTCCGTCACCAACGTCGACAAACCCGCGCTCGACATCATCGAGGTGGAGCGTCGCCTGCTCCAACTCAAAGGCCGCTATTGCGCGGTGCTGACCCGCGCCCCGACCTTCCTCGAAAAGGCCGCGGCGCTACCCGGCGCGTGGTTCGCGATGGGCTACGACACCGCGATCCGCCTGCTCAGTCCGGACTACCACGCCGACGTGCCCGCGATGCTCGAGACGTTTCGGGCGCTGAACACCCGCTTCGCGGTCGCGGGCCGGCTCCACGCCGGCGCGTTTCAAGGGCTGGAAAACATCGCGATCCCCGCCGGTTTCGAGGAACTGTTCATCCCCATTCCGGAAAACCTTTTCCGCGCCGACGTCAGCTCCACCGAGCTCCGCGGCGAGATTGGCTCGTAGAGCCAACGCCGCAACGCTTTGGGGAACAGGGCTCCAAGCGGAAAGAAGTTGTAGCGTCGGCTCTATGAGCCGAAATGGAGGAAAGGGAGGGAGCATGGAGCGGAAAATAAAAGACACGCCCCCGCGGCTGGATCAAGTTTTCCAAAAATATGACCCGCCTCTTTATTTCGTCACGTTCAACACGCTTCACCGTAAGCCATTGCTAGGACGAAGAGAGGTTATGGATTGTTTCCTCGCGTATGCTGAAAAGAACGCTTCGAGCGGAAGGGCGATCGGGCGTTTTGTGATTCTGCCG
>JARFRL010000361.1 GCA_029287275.1 Pontiella desulfatans | reverse complement strand
CCGTCGCGGATGCCGATCCGGCCGTCGTTCGTCAACGCCTCGACGATCGAGGCGTTCATCAAGTCGGTCAGGAAATCGCCATCGATCGTGGAGAGGGTGAGTTGCAGCGTCGGCGTGAGCGGCGGCCGTTTCTCCACGTATCTCACCTGGTCCGCGTGAAGGATCCAGAACAGCCGCGCCAACCCTACGTGATGGGAACAGGCCGCCTCGATCTCGCTCAGGAAAACGGCGCGGCCACCGCCCGTTGCGGCCGCGGTCAGCGCCGGGTAGCCGCGGGTCTTTTTGCCGTCCTCGCTGAGGATGAATTCCGGCAGCTCGCCGCCCGGCCAGGTTTCGCCCGGGGGCAGGGTCCACTTCGCGAACGCCATTTCGGCTCCGCTCAGGTGGACGTTCAGTCGATGCTCCGCGGAGATGGACTTGTGCACTTGCACGATTTCATCGTCCTTCGTTTCGATCACCTTCATCCGCAGGAACTCGGGGAGCGCCTTTTCATCGAAGTCCGACGCGTCGACCGGCAATTGAAATTCCTGTTGCAGCCACGCCGACAAGGCGTCGAGCAGGGGGCCCGCGGGTTTCACACCTGTGAAGGTGTGAAAAAAGGCCGCGGCCGTCCGGTCGATGGGCGCGAGGGTGGTTCTGAGGTTTTTGGGCAACGTCCTTAGCAGGCGGTTGACCTTTTCCTCGAGCCATCCCGGCACCAACCAGTCGGGGCCCCAGTCGGGCAGGAACGCGAGCTTGTCGGTCGGGCAGACCAGCGCGATGCCGTCGAGCTCGTCGCCCGGCTCGAAGGTGTAGATGAGATGAAAGTCCTCGTCGTGGAAGGTGAGCGTTTCCGGATAATCCTCCGGCCGTATGGGCGTGGACTGGCGATACATCGCGTCGTCCAACCGCATGGCGATCCGGGCCTTGGAGGCGCGGATCCATTTTTCGAGCGATTGAACGGAATAAACATCCTCCGGCAGCAGGCGATCGAAATGGTCGAAGACCGCGTCCGCGTCGAGCAGGGCGCCGGGACGGCGAATCTTCTCCTCGAGGCTGTGGATTTGGTCGAGCATCGCTTGGTGGAGTCTGAGCCATCCGCCGCGCGTGGTCAGGTTCGCGGGGACCATGCCGTCGCGGATGAAGATCTTCCGCGCTTCCTCGGGGTTGACCGGCCCGAAGTGCGCGCGTTTTCCGCTGGAAAGCGTGAGGCCGCCGGAGACGATCGACTCCTTCGCGTAGACGAAGCCTTTGTCCGCGTTCCATTCCGGCTGTTTATAGATCGCCTTGCACAGGTGCGGCGCGACGGAGGCGACCCATTCGGGCTGAATCGCCGCGACGATCCGCGCGTAGAGCTTCGTGGTTTCGACGAGTGAAAAGGTCATCACCCATTCCGGCGGTTTCTTGAACAGGCCGGATCCGGGAAAAATGAAAAAGGAACGGTCGCGCGCCGCGATAAACGCGCGGTCCTCGCCCTTCACGCCGATGTTCGCGGGAAGTCCCGCCAAGAGGGCGCGGTGGATCAGATCGTAATTGGAATCCTCCGGATTCCAGTCGGTGGAGAATTTCCATTTCAGGTCGCGCAGGGTTTCGCGCAGGTCGATCCAGAGATTGCGCCATTCCATGACGCGGCGATAGTTGACGAAGTTCTTTTTGCAGAATTTACGCAGCCTGCCGTGCGACCCGCCACCGCCGCGTTCGGACTCGATGGCGTTCCACAGGTTTAGGATCGTTATGAAATCGGACTTCGGATCCTTCCATTGGTTGTGCGCGAGATCCGCGGCCTCGGCCTTTTCGGCGGGGCGTTCCCGCACGTCCTGAATCGACAGGAACGAAACGAGAATCAGAATTTCCGGCAGCGCGCCTTCCTCGCGCGCTTGAACCACCATGCGGGCCAGATGCGGATCGACCGCGAACCGGGCGATGTCGCGGCCCATCGGCGTGAGCGCGCGGCCCTCGTCGATCGCTCCGATGTCGCGCAGGGTTTTATAGCCCTCGTTCACCAGCGCCGCGCGCGGTGGATCGATCAACGGGAATTGATCGATGGGGGGCAGGTTGAGCAGATCCATCTGGAGAATGACGCCCGCGAGCGAGGAGCGGCGGATTTCGGGGTCGGTGAACCGCGCGCTGTTTTCGAGCGTGTCCTTGTCGTATAGATAGACGCAAATGCCGTCCGTCACGCGGCCGCAGCGTCCGCGGCGCTGGCGCGCGCTGGCCTGGGAAACCTGCTCGATCTGAAGACCCTGCACCTGCGTCCGCGGATTATAGCGGCTCAGCCGAACCTGGCCCGAATCGATGACGTAGTGAATGCCCGGAATCGTGATCGACGTTTCCGCGACGTTCGTCGCGAGGATGATTCTCCGCCGCCCGCCGACTTTGAAGACCCGTTGCTGCTCGCCCATGCTAAGCCGGCCGAACAGCGGCAGCACCTCGGTGCTCTTCCAATGTTGGCCCTCCAGCTTTTTGGTCGCGTCGCGGATCTCGCGCTCGCCCGGCAGAAAAATCAACACGTCGCCGCGGTCGTCCACGTCGGTGATCCAGCGCATGGCGCGCAGGATGTGGTTCGACAGCTCCTCGTCCTTTCCCGGAGGGAGAAAGAAATCCTCGACCGGATAGACGCGGCCTTCCACCTCGATGACGGGCGCGCCATCGAAAAACGCCGCGAAGCTCTCCGCGTCGAGCGTCGCCGAGCTGATGACGATCTTCAGGTCGGGCCGGACGGTCATCAGGTTTTTCAAGTAGCCCAGAATGAAATCGATGTTCAGGCTGCGTTCGTGCGCCTCGTCGATGATCAGGCAATCATATTGCAGCAGATGCCGATCGCGCCGCGTTTCCGCCAGCAGGATGCCGTCGGTCATGAACTTGATGAGGGTTTCATCACCCGTCTGGTCGTCGAACCGAACCTGACAGCCCACGCCCGCGCCGTAGTCCGAGTCCATTTCCTCGGCGACGCGCCGCGCCATGCCGGTCGCGGCCAGACGCCGCGGCTGCGTCACGCCGATCCGTCCGGTCTTGCCCGCGCCGGCTTCCAGCGCGATTTTCGGCAACTGCGTGGTTTTGCCCGAACCCGTCGTTCCGCAGACGATCACCACCTGGTGGTCTTCGATCAGTTTTTGGATATCCGCCCGTTTCGCGGAGATCGGCAGAATCTCCGGATAGTCGAGCTTGAGCTTCACCGCGGCCCGCTTGCGGGCGCGTTCCAACGATTGAAGCCACGCGTCGTTCAGCTTGGCCGCCGGTTGGTCGGAAGGCTTGTCGTCGTGAACGCACTGTCGAACGCGCCGCATCAGCGAATTCAAATAGGAACGGTCCCGCGCCAGAACGTCATCCAGCGACCGCTTCACCGATTGTAATAATTCCTTTGTTTCCGCCTGATTCATGAGAGCCGGAAATAACGACACAGCGGGCGGGGGAGATCAAGGATTTAACCACGAAGACACCAAGGACACGAAATTTCAGGGATTTAGCCATCCTCTCATGGGCAGATGTCAAAACCCCCCATATAGTATAAATCAATCGGATGCTAGAGCATGTCGCGAGATGGCGACGAATGTATGGAAAGCAACGAACCGGTTTCCCGCGTTCGATTCGTTGTTTTCCCTGTATTCGCTGCCGCTAAAACCGACGATTGTTTTTGCGTGGAATTATTCGTCGTCGGCGGATTTCTTTTGGGCGTGTTGCTGTAGAACTTTGTGGATCTGGCTGCCGACGGGGGGGCAGCCCGGAACGAAGATGCCGCCGTCCTTTTGCCGGACGGTGCATTGCCCGACGCAGAGGGTGCCTTCGGGAAGGTTCTCATGCCCTTTTCCGATAGCCACGCGCAGGCGTTCTTCGGCCGAGACGTATTCGGGCAGCGTGTCGCCGTAGCGCTTGAGAAAGAGCAATAGCGTGGATTGGCAGGCGCTGCAGGAGTTGCGGTCGAGCACTTCGACGTTGGGGAACTCGAAGGAGAGGTTTTTCGGCGCGGCGGAAAACGCGGAGGCGTGGTCGCGCCAGTTGTTCGGCGTAACCTGGATCTGATCGAGGTCGATGACGCCGCATCCGTTGGCGGCGCCGATCCGCAGGTGCGGGATCTCCGCGGCGTCGCGGCCCATTAGGCGGCAGGCCACGGCGTCGGCCGCGAACGCGTCGCTTCCGGCGACCACCACGTTGAGTTCCTTGGGCGTGCCCGCGCCCGGACCCAGACCTTCCATGCAGACGGAGCCGTCGATTATGGAAAAACGGGGGCGGAGGACGGTGGCCATGTCGCCGATGGCGATGTCGAGCGATTTGTCGGGGGTGTCTTCCAGTTGGGGGAGCATGTGCAGTTCAACCTTGCTGCGCCGCCATAGGCACCCCTTCATGTTTTTGACCGCGAGCGTGACGCCGGTGTGCATGTGGATCTTCATTACCGGAATGGAAACCACGAAATCAAATTCCGGGACGTCGGCGCACAGCTTGATCGACTCGATGACCCTGCCGTTCGGGATGGGGGTTTCGATGGGGGCGCGCGCGTCCAGATCGATCAACGGGCAATCCCGCTCGTTGGCGACGGCGGCGATTCCGGAAAGCTCGAAGGCCTCCATGGTTTTCACGCCGGTGATGGGGCTTTCGCCGATGGATACCTTCGCGCCGGCCGCGCTGAAGGCGTCGATGGCGGCCGCGACCACGCGCGGATTGGTGTTCACGCCGGTGCCGAACGCGGCCATGCGCCCGACGTTGGGTTTGAGCAGGACGGTTTTACCCTTCACGGGGGCGAGATCGAAGGCGCCGAGCGCGGCGATGGTGTTGGCGTAGGCGTCGTCGCCGCGCTCCACATGGACGCGTGGCGATCGCGGATTCGGGTTTAAAGAGTTGTCGGTCATATCCGCCGTGGGGGTGGTTGGTTGGTGATTCAATGGTCGATGAGTAGGTTTAAAACAAATCCCGATTTGATGACAGCCCAATCCCCGGAAACTCGGCTGGGAGGCGGGGTTTAAGGGCGCGGTCTTGAATTGAACGCGTTTCGCGGTGGGTTCTTCGGCGGATTATTGCTATAGAACCGCCTGCTTTTTCCAAAATCCAAAATTTTTAGCTCAGGTAATTTCATATGATTTCCACATCCAACATCACGATGCGTTTCGGCAAGGCCGCGCTTTTCGAAGACGTTTCCGTCAAATTCACGCCGGGCAACCGCTATGGCCTCATCGGCGCGAACGGTTCGGGCAAGTCGACCTTCATGAAGATTCTGACGGGACAGCAGCGGCAGAGCGAGGGCGAGGTCGCGATTGGCAACAATTGCGTGGTGGGTTACCTGCGGCAGGACCACGCCGCGTTTGACGAGCATTCCATCATCGACACCGTTTACATGGGCAATCCCAAGCTGTGGAAAATCCATTCCGAGCGCGAGTATCTCTACAACAAAGACGAACTGACCGACGAGGAAAACGACCGGTGCGGTCACGTGGAAGAAGAGTTCGGCGACGCGGGCGGCTACACGATGGAGGCCGAGGCCGCCACGCTGTTGGTGGGTTTGGGCTTCTCCGATGATCTGTTCGAACAGAAAATGACGGTGCTGCAAGGCGGTTTCAAGCTCCGGGTCCTGTTGGCGCAGGTGCTGTTTGGCCAGCCGGACATTCTGTTGCTTGACGAGCCGACCAACCATCTCGACATGGAGTCGATCGAATGGCTGGTGGAGCTGCTTAAGCGCTACGCGGGCACGTTGATCACCATCTCGCACGACCGCTTTTTCCTGAACCAGGTCTGCACGCACATCGCGGATCTGGACTATCACGAAATTCGCATGTTCCCCGGAAACTACGACGACTTCACCATCGCCAGCCTGGACGCCCGCGAGTTGCAGGAAAAGGCGAACAAGAAGGTCGAGAAACAGGCGAACGACCTCAAGGCTTTCATCTCGCGCTTCAGCTCCAACGCGTCCAAAGCGAAGCAGGCCACCTCGCGCAAGAAGCAGCTCGACAAGTTGGAGGTGACGAAGTTCAAGCCCAGCAGCCGCGTCTCGCCCTTCATTCGCTTCACTCCGAAGAATCGGTTGGGCGACAAGGTGATCAAGGCCAAGTCGATTTCGAAAGCCTACGACGAAAAACTGTTCAGCGATTTCTCCTGCGTCATCGGTCCGGAGGAACGCGTGGCGATCATCGGCAAAAACGGCGTCGGAAAAACCACGCTGCTCAATATTCTTTGCGATCAGCTCAAGAGCGACACGGGCGCGGTCAACTTCGGCGAAACCGTCGAGATCGGCCTGTTTCCGCAAGACGCGTCCAACGTTCTGGATTCAAACGCCACCGCGTTGGAATGGTTGGGGCGGTTCGGTAACGGAGAATATAGCGAGGTGGAACTACGTTCGTTCATGGGGCGCATGCTGTTCCGCGGCGAGGACGTCATGAAAAAGGTCGGCGTGCTCAGCGGAGGAGAGAAGGCGCGGCTGCTTATTTCGAAAATGACGATGGAAGGCGGCAACGTGCTGGCGCTCGACGAGCCGACCAACCACCTCGATCTGGAATCGATCGAGGCGCTCAACTTCGGCCTCTCGCTGTTTCCGAACACGCTGCTGTTCGTTTCGCACGACCACCGCTTCATCGCGACGCTGGCCACGCGGATCATCGAGATCACCGAAACCGGAATCATCGATTACCCCGGCAACCTCGAGGATTACGAGGCGATGAAAAGAAGCCGGAAGAAAGCGTGACGTGAACGCGTTTTTCGAATCCATCCTCAGCGAATTGCCCGCCGACGCGAGCGCGCGCGAAATCGAAATCGCGGCGAGCGATTTGGAGAGCATGAATTACGAGCCGATGCTGCTTTTGGCCGCGCCCGGCTTTCTCCGCATGACCAAAAAGGCGCTGGGCGAGGAGTTTGAAAGGGTCCTGAGCTTGCCGGAAGGCGAGGCTTCGGACGCGATTAAATCCAAACACGTCGGGCTGTTGGTTTATCACTACGAGTCGCTCTGCCGCCTGCGCCGGAGAGAACCCGCCGCGTGGGACGCGATTAACGAGCTTTATGAAGATGACTGAACGTGGTTATAGATACGGAAACTGAATATTGGGATTAACCACATAATTGGAAATGGATAATGACCAATTTTTCACAAGAGGCTCAAAAGCCAGAACCTCGGAGTATTTTTGTGAATTATGAGTATCTTGTGGTTAAATGCGTTAGTGGAAATCTCAACATTTAACTGCCGGAGCAATAGAATACGGTTGTTTAACAAATCGAGGAAAAAGCAATGATCAAACATATCGTGATGTGGAAATTCAAAGACGACGTGGCGGAAGCCGACAAGCTCGAAATGAAACGCCTGTTGGAATCGCTCAAGGGCGTCGTTCCCAGTCTGCTCCAGATTGAAGTTGGAATGGACGTCGTGGGAACCGCCGCCTCCAAGGACATGGTGCTGACCACCACCTTTCACAGTTTGTCCGACCTGCAGGCCTACGCCGATGATCCCGCGCACTTGAAGGTGGTCGAGTTCGTCAAGCCCCTCGTCGCCGAGCGCGCCTTGGTCGACTACGAGGTTTGACGTGTCGAAATCCAACCTCGTGTTGATCGGCATGCCCGCGAGCGGGAAGAGCACGCTGGGCGTGCAGCTCGCGAAGTGGATGTCGATGGGCTTCATCGACACCGATCTATTGGTGCAGGCGCGCGCCGGCGAAAGCATGCAGGCCTTCCAGGACGCCAGCGGCTTGGACGCCTACCAGACGCTGGAATGCGACACCGTGAAATCGGTCGTGTGCGAGAATCGCGTCATCGCGACCGGCGGCAGCGCCGTCTATTGCGACGCGGCGATGGATCACCTGAAAAGCATCGCGCGGATCATCTTTCTGGATGTTCCGCTGGAAGAGATCAAACGCCGCATCGGCGACTGGTCCGCGCGCGGCGTCGTCATCAAACCCGGCATGACGCTCGACGATCTTTACGAAGAGCGCCGCCCGCTCTATCTCAAACACGCCGACGCGGTGATCGAGTGCGCGGGGAAAACTCCGGACCAGTTGCTGAAGGAAATTCGAGCCTT
>JARFRL010000150.1 GCA_029287275.1 Pontiella desulfatans | reverse complement strand
AAAAATCGACCTCGGCTTTCTGGGCATGGGCGACGATGGGCACACCGCGGGTTTCTTCACCTTGGAACAAGCCGCGATTCAGGACCGCTTGACGCTGCACACCGACCGCCCCGACGGCATGGAAGGCGTCAGCGTCGCGCCCGCTTTTTTCCAACGAGTGGGGAAAATGATCCTGCTGGTGACCGGCGAGTCCAAACGCGCCATCATCAACACGCTGCTCAACGCGCCCGAAACCATCGCCGCGGGCGTCGCCCTCGCGGACCACCCCCACGTCGAGCTCTGGACCGACCTCGCGGTCTAGCGAGTCTACTCGATGAGCTGAACGCCCACTTTATACATGCGGTGGCTTCGCGCGTTGTCGACGGAATCCGTGTAGGTGTTTTTCGGATAACCCAAGCCGCCTTGCAGCAGTTCGAAATCCAGATATCGAAGGTTGTCGTTGCGCCAAACGCTGTATTCGCGGCCTTCGATCGGATCCCACGAAATCACGAATCCATTCCCGCCATCGCTGGACACCGCGTGATCGGCGACCTCGAAATAGGAGGTGTCGTCCCGCGGGTTCATTCCTGAAATATATTCTTCGAGGTTGCTGAAGCCATCCTCGTCCGCGTCGAGCGCTCCATCGCAACCGGTGTTTCCTCCGAAATGTTGTTTCTCCCACGCGTTGGGAATGCCGTCTTGATCGTAATCCCATCCAAACGCGCTCAAGTCGGTTTCCTGAAAATAAGAAGGCAAATCGGTTCCTCGGGAAAGGCCGACCAGTCCATCCCACGCGGACATGGAAAGCCATGACATGCGAATCACCCCGTCGAAGAACATCTCGAGCTGGAAGGTGTTCGGCGAGGTTGTTCCGAATTCAGGCACGCCGATGAACGAGACCACGACCCGATCGCTGAGTTGGGCCCATTTCACCGAACCTCCGGCCGCCGGATTCAGATCGTCAAAGAACATTGAGACGCGCTTGACCTCAAAATGATCCGCGAAGGATTCGATATAGGTCTGATCTCCCGCGCCGAAGGTGATGTATCCATTGCTGCCCACGTAGAACCTACTATAGGCGCTCCCATAGATTTTCACGGTCTTTCCTCCGGTCAAAGGAGGTACCCAATAATAGCTGTCATCCGAAAGAGAGATGAGTTGATGCGCCGCGCTATTCACGGGAAGCGCCGAGATCGGCAGCGCGTTGGCGTGGTAAAAACTGTCCGACCCGTCCGGCGTGAAGGTGAGCGACAATCCGGAGAGGTCGAAATCATTCCCGCTGAACTGTTCCGTCAAATAGTCGGGTTGTCCTACTTTGAGCATGACCTGCCGGGAACCCAGCAGAACATTGGACGCGCCGCGGAATTTAATCGCGCCCAGATACACGTTTTTCGCCAGCGACTCCGCGGCGGAGGTCAGCTCCACGAACACGGTCGTCGAGGCGCCCGGCGCGATCTCGCCGCCGGACGGAGTGGTCCGCAGCCAGGAATCCGCGCTGTCGGCGGTCCAGTTCAGCGGAGTCGCGGCGAGGTTGTGGAGCGTGAATTCTTGGCGCCATGGACGGAACGCGCCGCCCTGCTTGCCTTGGAATATCACCGCCGCGTTCGGCGCGATTTCCAGCGGCCCGACTCCGCAGGCCAGCCAGGCGGCCTCCACGACCGGAACCCACGCGGCGTTGAGATCCGTCGCGGCGGAAATCCATGCCTGGCGAACTCCGCGGTAATCCGTGGATGAGACGCAGTAGGCCGTCAGGGCCCGATAAGCGATCCGCTCGGCGTTTTCGATGCCGATTCCGGTGATGTTATAAGCGATCCCGTCGTTGTTTCCGGCTCCGCCCTCGCAGAGCAGATAGAAGAAAAAGTTCTGCACGCCGGAATTAATGTGCACGCCCCCGTTGTCGCCGGAGCCCGAATACCAATTTTCGCCGAAATAGCGGCTGGGCTGAACGCCGTCGGAACCCACCGTGGCGGTGTTTCCGGGAGCGCGCATGTCCCTCAACGCGCGCGACGAAAGCCAACAATCCTCCCCCATCAGCCAGTCGGCCTTTCCGTCCACCGCGGAGGGATAGTGGCTTCGGCCGTCAGATTGCGTTTCGAACTCCACGCAGGCCCCGAAAATGTCCGAGAACGATTCGTTCAACGCGCCCGATTCGTACGCGTAGACGAGATCCGCGGTGTGCTCCGTGACGGCGTGCGTGAATTCATGCCCGACCACGTCCATCACGGCCAGCGAATTGGCCGTCACGCCATCGCCATCGCCAAAAAAGAACTGCTGTTTTTCGGGCGACCAGAACGCGTTCACATAGTTGGAACCTTCGTGAACGTTGGCGCGCGCGTAGGCGTTGGCGTCATTGTAGCTGTTCCGGCCGTGCGTGTTTTTGAAGTACGCCTGCGTGGCGTTGAAATTGATCGCCGCGGACATTTCGATCAGGTCGGAGATTCCCCAGTCGTCGGCGTCGCGGTGCGCGTAGGTCTCGGCGTCGTCATAGGCGGCCGAGGTCGAGACGTTGTAGATGAACCAATTGAGATCTTTGTTGTAGAGGTAGTAAACCGAGTTTTCAAACGACCCGGTAACGCTGCCGACCCCGCCACCTTCGCCCGCGAGAATATTTCCCGTGATGGTCGCGCTCGCTCCTCCGGGGGTCGGCGC
>JARFRL010000132.1 GCA_029287275.1 Pontiella desulfatans | reverse complement strand
AACTCCCTGCTCGTCCTCGCGGGCTGGGCCGCGATCACGCTGAGTTTGAACGACCACGGAATCGCCGCGGACGTGATGGTGGTGAAAAGCGAAACCGAATACACCGCCGCGCTCCGCGACGAGCTGGAAGCGGAAGCGACGATCTCCGCGGACGAAACCGACCGCGCGGTTCAGGAGCTGAAGGAGCGCGGCCGAAGCCGCGTCGTCCTTCAAAGCGCCCTGCCCGGCTTCGCGACCATGACCGCGTCCTACGCGATTATAAAACGATCATGAGATGAAGGGGCGGTCAGAGCCCAACTCATCCGTTCGTTCAACCGGCACACCCCTATTTCTCATTCGATCCCTCATGGATCCGCGATTTCAAGCTCAGAATCATCATGAACGAGAAAGTCGAGCGAGCGGGCTCCACGCCAAACAAAAATCCTCAAGTAAATCGCAAAAGAAACATCGCCAAAAAGAGTCGCACAAAAACAAAGGATACTTGTGAAGTTTTTTGGCCTAGCAATTGCTTACATAGCAGTCCGTATTTAATTAAATGAAAGGAACTCTATGAAACTGAAATCATTCGCGATGTTAGCTATTTGTTCACCAATTTTCATGAGCCAGACGACGCCGGGTCAAACACTTGGACGTAGCTATGTCGAGGGAGTGTATAGCCAAACCATGCTTAACGACGCACCCAAGGGGGTGGATGACACGATCGGTCTCTATGGCCTCGGTGTACGACTAGGAGGTTGCGAGAACATGGACTTCCTAGCCGAGTTTGGCGTGGGTAGTTGGGAGGGGTTGGACTTATTGGAAACGTCGGCCGGTGTTCAACCATATTTCGCGCCCGAAGATAGCTTCTATAAGGTTCTGGCCGACTTGCGTGTGAACTACGCTCGGGCGGAGGATAAAGATACTGGCCGCGCCGCTGATGAAATCGGCTATTCGGTCGGAGCGGGCGCCGAATTGACCTGGGAAGATATTCTTTCGTTCATCGCGAAAGTGGACTATATCCGCATTGATTCCGACGATGATATCAATCTATCAGGACAGCTCAACGGCTGGGTAACGGAATGGCTTCTTGTTCACGCGGATCTAGAGTATGGCCTCATAAACAAGGACACAACCCTGCGACTTGGAGTTGGCGTGGGGTTTTAACACGACCACTGAAGGACAAAATTATTTTTCGGGTCCCGAATTATTCGGGACCCAACGCCATTCGCGCGGGATTAGTAGCCTTCGAGCAGCTCGTAGTAGTCCTGGATCGCGTCGATCGATTTCATGGTGGTGAAATAGAGCGCGCCGCTTAAGACCAGCACGACGACGCTCCATCCGATCTTCGCGCCGCGGCCCAAGCCCGGTCGGAACCAGATCAGCGGCAGCGCCAACGGGCCGACGCAACAGATCATGATGACGATGAACGAGACGCTGAAATAAAACGGAACCTTCGGCTTCGGCTCGACGGGCGTGGCGCGCCCGTCGAGAAACTCGCCGCAGTGCTTGCACTTGATCGCGGCGTCCTGAATCTCCTCCGCGCAAAATGGACATTTCTTCATCGGACGACCTTGTTACGCCTCGTCTTCGCTTACAAGCGGTTTCGGCGCCGGATCGGGGCGGGCGCCCTCCGCCTGGCCCTTGCGGAACTCCCCGAGGCTCTT
>JARFRL010000021.1 GCA_029287275.1 Pontiella desulfatans | reverse complement strand
CGAAGGACTCGAAGACGTCGTGCCGGTTTCCGTGTTCCGCAATCCGGAATTCGGCAGTGGCTATGGCGTAACCTTCGCGGACGGCCCCCTCGCGGGGCTACTGTCCCGCTCCGTCGTCGTGATCGACGAAGCCGGCAAGGTCGTCTACACCGAACAGGTGGCCGAAACCACCGAGGAACCCAACTATGAAGCCGCCCTCGCGGCGCTCTAAACACCACTTCCCCTAGAAACACCCCAATAGAACGGGTCGCCTCCTCCCCCTTGGCGGCCCGTTCGCCTTTTCAGACGGAAAGGGCCGCGCCAAACCGCGCGGCCCTTTTTGTTCCAAAGCCCGAACGTCCAAGGCCGAAAGTCCGGTGGTGAAACGCCGCGAGGCCCGCCGCGAACAAAGAACGAACCTATCAGGAGCCTTTCTCCGAGGTTTCGCGTCTTAATCGACCGAAGAAGGTGAGCGCGACGATTCCCGTCTTTACTCATATAACCACCGGAGCAATCGGATACCAGAGCATACCGCGACAAGCCAACGAATCGGTTCTCCGCGTTCGATTCGTTGCTTTCCATACATTCGCTGCTGGAATCTAGGCCGATAAGATTTCGAATGATGCCACTGCATTCGTTGCTCCTCACCCTCTCGCTTCCGAAGGCTTGGATGCTCTGAATTATACCAATCTCAAAAACATTTAGGCATTAATGGGACTAAACCACGGAATTCACATAGATCACAAAAGAACAGCAATGGTCCAATTTTGTGATTCCTGAGTATTTTGTGGTTTCCATTAAGTTTAGTCTGAGAAGTTTTAGCACCTGATATTACATCCTGAAAATCCTGTCAAAAAACCAGCAGGCACTTCGCGTTCCCCGCATTCGTTGCTTTCCCTACATTCATTGCCACTCAACCCTCTGTCGTCAAAGGCTTGGATTCTCTGAATCGCATCCTGAAAATCCTGTAATCCTGTAATCCTGTAATCCTGTCAAAAAACCAGCAGGCACTTCGCGTTCCCCGCATTCGTTGCTTTCCCTACATTCGTTGCCACTCAACCCTCTGTCGTCAAAGGCTTGGATTCTCGGATCCGTTTTATTCGTTGTTTATCCGTGTTGATCCGCGGCCCGTTAACTAATCTAGGGCTTTGAAGTTGGAGAATCGAAAATGACGCGCTGCAAGCACTGCCTCACGAAGGCCGAACCACTCAACGGACGTTGCCCCGCTTGCGGAATCGAACAGGAAAGGAATCGCGGCGAACGCTCGCCCGCGGAAAAGAAAGTCCGCCGGAGCGCCCGCGGCATCCGCGCGGTCGCCCTGTTCCACCTCGTCGCGGCCGGCGTCAGCCTGATCACCATTCCCTACTTCCCCGCGCCCGGCGCCCTGGCGGTCCTCGCCGCGATCAACATCCTGCTCGGCTTCGGGTTGGCGCGCTACTCGCTATTGGCCTACAAAGCCGCGACGGTCTACTATTTTCTAATCGGCATGGTGAACGTGATATCCATCCAACACGGCGTGGTCTACCTCGGCGGCATCGTCCTTGCCCTCGTCGCGATCTATCTGGTGGGCAACGGCACCTCGAAAGCGATCTTCGAGCGGCGACTCCCCGAAGCGTGATCCCTCAACCCGCGCTCCGTTTTGTAAAAAATCATCCTGCTTATTAGAGCGTTCCAACAAGCAGGTAGGGCCCGCTCTCCGAGCGCGCCTCCACGCGTGAACAGCCTCGTGAACAAGAAGGTAGGGCCCTGCTCTCCGAACGCTCCACGCATGAACAGCCACGAATCGCGGCGATGATGTCCGGAATGGTCAGATCATCACTCGCATGTTGAATATTCAAACCGTACTCTTGCCGTTTGACCCCGTCGGCCCCACGCCGAACTTTTCCATCCATGTTCGAGCCGTAGAGCAAGCAACGGACGGTCTTCCGTGTGAACTAAAAAACAAAAAATGACGATTTAGGCGGACTGACCCGAATGGCACAATGGTTGTTCAGTAAAGTAGGACAGTGCTTCCAGCCTGTCTGCGTTTGCACTACCGAGCTACGGTGGACAGGCTGGAAGCACTGTCCTACTTTGGGCAAACATGATTTCAATATTACCTTATCCCCCGCTTAAAAACCCTTAACTTAGTGCCATTCCGGGCTGACCCCTTTGCATTGTTTGGGGTGGCGCAGCCTAGGCGGATGGCAAAGTTGTCGGCCTTGCTGAGAGGCCGAAAAAATACTGTTTGAAATCTGAATTCCCGTTGCGCGCTTATGCCCTCGATTGCGCACATCTAAATAGAGAACGGGAGGTGTCCCATGAAAGTCGCGAAATTAATATTGGCCTCTTTCCTGACGGTCGCGTCTCTGGCCGGACAACCGGAACGCGACTTCAAAGCGGCCGATAAAAACGGTGACGGCCGGGTTTCCCTGAAGGAGTTTAAGAAATACAGGGCCGTTATGATGAAGAAGGACGGTTGGTCTGATCCATACCACCGGATTATGAGTGTGTTTGACGGGCGGGATCAGGATCAGGACGGCTATCTATCTGAAGACGAGATGGAACTGGAGATTGTCTGTAACCGCTTGAGGGATACGTTCCGGGAGCGGGGATGGCGGATGACCTTCAATGAATTCGAGACGTTTGTTGAACGCATGTTGCTGGATCAGGGGCGGTATGCCATGCGATGTCAACTTACAGAGGCCTTCGATGTTCAGGATATCGACCGGGACGGAAAGCTCAGTCGGTTGGAATATGTCAGTATCCCCCCGAACGCGAGTCGGCGTTTTCAGGAGGCGGACGAAAACCGAGACCTCCAGCTGGATATCAATGAGTTTGGAGTTTTCGCGGTCGGGAAAGATAACCTGATGCTGCTTGCTGGCGCTTCGGATGTTCAGGGTTGGGTGGAACATATTTTCGAGAATCGCGACGAGGATGAAGATGAGTTTCTCACCCGAGCTGAGCTGTATGAATCGGCCGACGAAAGACGTAAACAGTTCGCGCGGGCTGATATCGACAAGGATGGTTCAGTGGACCGGCGGGAGATTCAGGCCTTTAAGATCAGGGAGTCGGACCTAAGCGTCTGGCGGGCCATGGCCATGGATCAGTTTCGGTTGAATTTTATCAGTCGGGATATAAACACCAACGGAATTATAACCTATGCGGAGTATTACAGCAAAGACCCGGGGATCGGAAACCAGATCCTGTTCGCGGTCATTAAATGATTATCATCCCTCCGTAACGGAAAAGGGGCGGCTTCAGCCGCCCCTTTAATGGGTTTGGGCCGGATTACTTATCGGTTTTGATGATGGCCCAAGTGCCGTCGCCATCCGGTGCGGCGGAGTGCTGGACGTTTACGAACAGCGTCTTCGGGTTTTTACCAAAGTAGATGCCGGTGCCTTCCGCGCCCGGATCGGTAAGGGAGGCGAACAGGTTGACTTCGTCCGCCATGCCGTCGTTGTTGTGGTCGCCTTCCGCGATCCAGATATCGGAAGGCACATTGTCTTCAACAATAATCAGCTTTCCGTCCGGTGTCTTTGCGAGGTTATCGGGGTTATCCAGTCCGCTCTGGAAATTCTCGTCGCCGGGACGCCCCAGTTCAACCGGAACATTGACGCCGGGCTTGATGAAGTTGGAGACTTCCAGAGACTGGAGGTTCACCGCCAGTACGCGGCCATCGAAGGTCTGCGAACCGTCAACATAAACGCCTTCAGTCACCGCGACATAGAGCGTGTTTCCAATCCGTTCGATATCTTCCGGACGGTTGTAGCCGGATCCGCCTGCCGCGGTGCCGCTGTTGCGCGCGTCGGCCGGATCAATCGGGCCAACCCATTCGCCTTGTCCGGTGTTGTCGTCGTTGCCGGTTACGTTAAGGACAAATAGCTCTCCTTCCGAAAGATCGCCATAGACCGACGGAACAAACTTATAGATGCCGCCGCCGTAGCCTTCGCGCTGTCCTCGGAATTCATCGATCACATAGACCGATCCATCCGGACCGACTTCGATTCCCTCGTGGGCGATGCGGCCCACCGCCGGGCGATCAATAACCGTACCGGACATCTGATCATGTTTATCCAATACCAGCTCGAACAAACGGCCGCCGGTGGTTTCCTCCGCGAAAAGCAGGGTGCCCCAAGGCGTCCAGACCAGGCCGTCGATCGCGGTCCAGGAAGGATCTTGCGCGATGACGTTGATGTCTCCGGTGCGTGTGTCGAATACGGACATTGAGCCGCCCTCGGCCGCGCCGCGGACTTCATGCGTGGTGTAGAGATATCGTCCAGCTTGTTTTCCGGTTTCGTTCACGCTGTTCATGTCGTGCAGGTCGTCGCGCCCGCCGTCATAGATGTTCAGGTTGGATTCGTTTTTAACCACAACCTGAACGAAGCCTTCCGGAATTTTCCAGGGAGCGGAAGGATTCCAGTCCGCGCTGTTAGCGGATTCCGTCAACGGCTCAAACCCGATCGGACCATTCCGCGGCGCGGCACTTGCAACGAAAGAGCCGAGCAGAGCGGCGCCTAAACCATATGATATCTGTTTCTTGTACATGACATCTCCTTGAATCTGAATTTTCAACTGAGCGACCCCGTGTCGGTCAGCAAATTCTTTATGGAGATGATTCTTGGTGATGTCCGTGAATATACGACAAGTCCGGCATTAGATTGCGACATGAATTCCGTGAGCGAACCGGGTTGGGAGAAACCCCGTTTTGATCACCCTGAATTTCGATGCTCGCCATGTTTCCGGAGCGCCTGAAACCGCGTTCAGGGCTTCTCCAAAACGATGATTTTTGAAGATTTTTCATCTCTTGAAAAACACGGGCGGTGTGGCATGTATAATGCTCCCTGTAAGCGCAACCGCCGACATCAGGCGCGAACCCTAAATGAAAAGGAAAACCATGAAAAAAGTATATCAAGTCGTTGTCTGCTTGGCGTTGGGAACGCTCGCCGCTTCCGCCGAACCGGTCTTCAGCTTTAATGAAGTGGAGGCGAACCGATATTCGATCACCCTTAGCGAGGACATTGTTTTTAGCATCACCACGAACGCGGTGGATTTGGGCGCCTTCCTTATTTGGGACGGGGCGGGATCGAGTTCCGTGGATAAAACCTGGGCTTCTGTTTCCGGGGATATAAGCTTAGGCTACAACGGGGACTCGTACGACATCGACACGTGGGTGGACGCCTTGTCGGTGAATATTGGAGCCGCGACGGCGGACGACTCCTATTTTTTCGCTTCGCTGTTCCCCGCGACGGTTTCCGAGGGTGACGTCATTACTCTAACGGCGGGGACGGTCGCGATGGTGAGCGCGGATCCCGATTTCAGTGTGCCGAATAACGGGGACTATGATATTTTTCTGGTTGATAACAGCGGGCTGAAACTAACGGAGAATTATGGGACGACTTCGGTTCCGGAGCCGAGCACGGTTTCTTTGCTGGCGCTCGTGGGTTCGGCGCTCGTCTTTGTTCGCCGCCGCTTGAGAAATTAACGCGCGGCGTTCAGAACACGCGAAAACCCGGAGGCCAACAAGGCGCTCCGGGTTTTTTGTTGCCCCGGCACCGCGCGCTCAGATCTGGGAATAGGGTGTCGCGGTCAGGAACGTCTTGGTGATGTTCGAGACCGTTCCTTTGTATTTCGGAATGGCTTTGATTCGGTTCCATTCGGGATGTTTTCCGAACGCGCTCCAGTTGGCGTCGTGGGCGGCCATGTCGTCGAACGAGAGCATGTAGGTGAGGTTGGGCAGTTTCGCGCCCGCGAGGCTTCGCCCGAAAAAAACGGGATCAAGGCCGGTTTCCAGAAAGAGGTCGATCTCGCCGCCGCCGTTGAACATTTCGATCTTGTTCATCGCGTCGGTGAAGCTGGCGCTTTCGTACTGGCGCAATTCGTAGACGCGGCCGGCTTTCTTTTCCGGAACAACGAGCCGCGGCAACCGGTCGAACGCCTCCATCAGCGCGCTTTCTATCCGCAGGTACGGCGGATCTTTTTTCCCCGCGTCCAGGATCGCGGCGCCTTCGGCGCGGTAGATCGCGTCGGCCGCGAGCCGCTCGGTGAGGGCGGCGAACGCGTCCAGCGTCGCGAACGGAAGCAGCAGGTAAAGATCGAGTCCGTCGCCCTCGCGTTCCTTGAAGACGCCGACCGTCGGGACGCCGGCGCGGTTGAGCGCGGGGATTTCCACGTCGCGGAAAAACGCTTCGAGCGCCTGTTGCTTTTCGGCGGAGTCCAGGCGGTAGCGCCGCAGTTCGAAGATCTGTTTGTCGCCCGCGCGTTGTTGGGCGCGCGTGGAGTTCGCCGCGGCCGTCATGGCCAGCGTGGCGGCGAGCGTGAAGTTTCTTCGTTTCATGGCGCCGGTTCCTTTCTCGTGTTTGGTTTAGTGGAATTTATTCCAACGGGCCCGCTCGCGGACGAGTAGCGCGGAAAACTTGGGCGGCGTGTCGAGGGTCGCGTTCATCTCGCGTTCCGTGGCGGGATGGGGAAAGCGCAGCTCGACCGCCGCGAGAAACAGCCCTTTGCCCTTCAGCGTGTTGCCTTCCTCGCCGTGTTTCTGGTCGCCGACGATCGGGTGGCCGATGGCCGCCATGTGAATCCGCAACTGATGCGTTCGGCCGGTGATCGGCGAGAGATCCGCGAGCGTCAGGTTTCCGCTTCGCAGGGAGGGCGTGGTTTCGATCGGCGCGTATTCGCTGCGCGCGGTCAGGCCGTTGATCGGTTCGTTCACCGCGCCCGCCGCGGAAAGCGCGCCCATCACCACGGCTTGGTAGCGCTTGCGCACGCGGCGCTCCTCGAAGGCGCGGCCCAGAAAGAGTTGAGCGGTCGCGGTCTTGGCGATCAGCAGCAGGCCGCTGGTGGAATAATCCAGCCGATGGACCGGCCGCGGCCAGGGCAGGGCGTCGGGAAGCGCCGACGGCGCGAGGCTTCCGGCGAGCGCGTTTTCGACGGTCTTGAATTTGTTGCCGCTCACCTCGATGCCCGCGGGTTTGTTGATGACCGCGAGATGGTCGTCCTCGAACACGACTTCCAGCGGCAGGCGGTAGACCTTCGGCGGACGTTGCTGAAGATCCGCGAGCTCCAGCGTTTGCCCCGCGGTCACCCAGTCGCCGCTATGGCCGACCGCGCCATCAATGAAAATCTCGCCGCGCTTGATCGCCTTTGAAACGCCCTTGCGCGACGCGACGGACTCGAACGCCGTCCGCGCGTGGTCCGACAAGCGCGCGCGGCGAACGCCTTCCGGAACGAGATGGGTTTCGCGGATGATCATCCAATCAATTTGGTCAGCAGCTTGGAGATGATGATCATGAAGATCAGCGCGACGGGGTAGGCGGAGACGTAGCTGATGACGGGCGTCTGCGCGTCGGTTTTCGCGGTGATGGCGCCGAGCGCGGGCGTGGAGGTCATGCCGCCGCAGATGCCGCCGAGGGCCTGCAGGGGATTCATCTTGAAATGCTTCGTCGCGATCGGCCACGCCACGATCAGCGGCAGCACGGAAACGCAGACGCCCAGACCGAACAAGACGAAGCCGTGTTCCTGAAGCGTGCTCACCAACGCGCCGCCGCCGCGGACGCCGGCGTTCGCCAGAAAGAAGACCAGCCCGAGCTCCTGCAACAGCATCCGCGTCTGCCGCGGGATGAAGCCGACGATCGGGCCGACCTTGCCGAAGTGCCCGAGAATCAACGCGACGAACAACGGGCCGCCCGCGAGGCCGAGCGTGATCGGCGTTCCGCCGGGCAGGCCGAAGGGCAGCATGCCGAGGATGATGCCGAGCGTCAGCCCGACGGAAAGCGACAGCAGGCAGGTCGCGTCGATCGCGCTGGAGCGATGGCCCACCGCGATGGAAAACTTCTTGAGATCGTCGACGCGGCCGACGCAGCTGAAGTGGTCGTGCCGCTCGATCACCGTGCTCGCGTTCGGCACGAAGGTGAGGCCCAGCCGCGTGATGCTGGTGACGACGACGCCGTAGTCGCGCAACGGCGCGATGTCGCCGAGCGTCCGTCCCGCGAAGGCGTTGGAGGTGACGATCACGTTCCGGCGCTCGTTCTCGACGTCCTCGTGCGGTTTCGCGTCGGAGCGCTTCCCGATGAAGTCGATCGCGATCTTCATTTCGCAGCGCCGCCCGATGAGCAACAGGATTTGGCCTTCGGCGAAGACGTCGTCGTAGCTCAGCGGAACGAGACTGCCTTCGGAATAGACGCGGCAAATCTGCACCGCGTTGAAATGGGTGACGCCCGATTCGGAAATACGCTGCCCGTAGAGGTTCGGGTTCGTGACTTCCACGAGCGCGTTCTCGACGCGGTTGCCGCATTTGGAGTCGGCCGGTTCGTCGGTCTGCTCGAGGTCGAGTTTGAGGACGCGCGGCAGCACCTGCACGAACAACACGACGCCGATCACGCCGAACGGGTAGGCGATGCCGTAGCCGATGCTGACGGAGTCCGCGGCGCCTTCGGCCGCGAGCGTCATGCCTTCGGTCGCGGCGGCCAGCGCCGGCGTGCTGGTGAGCGAGCCGGCGAAGATGCCCGTCGCGAGGCCCGTTGGAATGTCCAGCAACGTGGCGCCGATCCAGGCCGTCGCCGCGCCCAACACCACGATCAGCACCGCGAGTTTGGCGAGCGCGGTGCCTTCGCGGGCGAGCGACGCGAAGAAGCGGTCGCCCGCGCCGATGCCGACGCAGTAGACGAACAACACCAGCCCGAGCGTGCCGACGCCCGCGGGGATGGAATAGCCCAGATGCCCCGCGAGCAACGCGGTGAACAGCACGCCCGAGCTCCCGAGGTTGACGCCCTTGACCTTCACGCCGCCCAGCAGCAAGCCGGTCGCGATCAACGCGAACAGCGTGATCAGGGGTTGGTTCAGCAATAAATTATGAAGCGCTTCGAGGCTCATATCACCTTCGTGTTCAACGGGTGGAAAGCGCGAACTATACGGATGTTCCGCCGCGTTTCAACCCCCGTTTCCGAGTGGCGCGCGCGCTTTATCAGTGGCCAAGCGATTAAGAATAAACTATTCTTCCAAAAAACATGGGACGGAAGGGGAGATTATGCGCGGGTTGATGGTGGTGGTTTTATCGTTGGGCGCGGCGTGCTGGTCGGCGCCGGAGGAAGCAACGCGGCAGACGGGCTATTTGCGCGAAATTCTGCGACAGGCGGACGAGGCGTATTTCAACAAGCACGACTCGATCATGAGCGACGCGGCGTACGACGCGTTGCGGGCGCGGCATGACGAACTGATTGAAACCTATCCCGAACTAACGTCCGCGGATTTGGTCGGGGCGCCGGTGGATGCCGCGGAAAAGGTCGCGCATTCCAGCCCCGTGCCGAGCCTGCGAAAAGCCTATTCGGACGCGGAGGTTTCCGCGTTCATCGAGGCGAGCGGCGCGGCGCGGTTTCGGGTGGAACCGAAGATTGACGGGCTGAGCGTTATCCTGCGGTATCGAAACGGCGTGTTGGAGCGGGCGATCACGCGCGGCGACGGAAAGGCGGGGATGGACGTGACCGCGGCGCTGCTGGCTTCGGGGAGCGTTCCCGCGAACTTGACGGCCGCTAAGACCTTGGAACTGCGCGGCGAGGTGTTCATTCCACGGTCGAGCTTCGCCGCGTTGAACGAGCGGCGCGCGGCCGATGGGCTCGCCCCGTTGAAGAGCCCGCGCAACTCCGCCGCGGGCACGTTGCGGTTGAAGGATTTCGCGGAGGTGTCGCGTCGGGGATTGGAAATCCGAATTTTTGAAACGCGGTCCGCCGAGCCCATGCCGGCCTCGGCGTCCGAGGCGTTGGCGCCGCTCGCTCCGTTGGGGCTGGAGCCGATTGAAGGGAAAACGGTCGCGGCGGCCGACGCGCTCGCGGCGATCGAGGCGCTTCACCGCGCGCGCGCCGATTGGCCGTATCAGACCGACGGCGTCGTGATCAAGGTGGACGATCGGGCGCGGTTCAACGCGTTGGGCGCGACCGCGAAATACCCGCGCGGCGCGCTGGCGCGGAAGTATGAAACGGAGCCGATTGAAACGACGTTGCTGGGCGTGGAGTGGACGCGCGGCGGGACCGGCAGGCTGACGCCCGTCGCGGAATTCGAGCCGGTGGAGATCGGCGGCGCGACGATACGAAAAGCCTCGTTGCACAATCGGGATCATCTGCGCGCGTTGGATCTAAAAATCGGCGACCGGATTCAGGTGACGCGCGCGGGCGGAAGCGTCCCCGAGATCGTCGGCGTTCTACGCGCCGCGCGCACGGGAGAGGAGCTCGCCATTCCGGAGCCGACGCTCGGCGAATAAATTTTTTAAAGCGGACTTTTGCCATTGAGGCGTGGAATGATTTCGCGTACAAGTAGTACTGAATAGGGTCGGATTAAGCACGTGCTTGAGGCCTCAACTGAGAACGCCGCAATAAAGGAGAATAGAATGGCAGTCACAAAAACGCAGATCATCGCGAAAATCGCCGACGACGCCGGCCTCACCAAGGTACAGGCGAAAGCCGCGCTCGAATCTCTGGTCACGCAGGCCTACAAAGGCGCGAAGTCCAAGGACGGATTCACCATCCCGGGCATCGGCAAGCTGATCAAGGTTCGCCGCAAAGCGCGCATGGGCCGCAATCCGGCCACCGGCGAAAGCATCAAGATCAAGGCCAAGACCGTTCTCAAATTCCGCATCTCGAAAGCGGCCAAGGACGCCATCACCCCGACCAAGTAAGGTCCGGAGGATGAACGAAAAAGGGCGACCCGCGGGCCGCCCTTTTTTCGTGCCGCGGCGGCGCGGTTAGATCGCTTCGTGGCCGCGTTCGCCGGTACGGATGCGCACGCATTCCTCCAGCGGGGTGACGAAGATCTTGCCGTCGCCGATCTTGCCGTCCGCGCCGTGCCGCGCGGAGCAGAGGATCGCCGCGATGGCGGGCTCGACGAAATCGTCGTTCACGCCGACTTTGATTTCC
The DNA here is from genome assembly GCA_029287275.1 of Pontiella desulfatans. Classification (GTDB taxonomy): domain Bacteria; phylum Verrucomicrobiota; class Kiritimatiellia; order Kiritimatiellales; family Pontiellaceae; genus Pontiella; species Pontiella desulfatans_A. The sequence goes on along the minus strand of JARFRL010000021.1, from coordinate 2,206 downwards.
ACCTTCGGGATCAGGTTCGGCGCGACCACTTGGCCGCGGTAGATCTCGGTGCTTTCCTGCCGTCCGTGTCCGTCGACGCGCGACACGGTGATCCGACCGATCTCCGCGGTGGTGAGCGCCTCGCGGACTTCGTCGAGTTTGTCTTCCTGAATAATCGCTGTGATCAGTTTCATGAAATTTTCCTTATCAAATATATTAAACCACTCGCTCGTAAACTCGCCTAAGGCACGAAGCGCGCGAAGTATTTCCATTCAGCTTCGTGTTCTTCGCGTCTTCGTGGTGATCCCTTTTTATGAGTTCAGGTTCAGCATGCCGTAGCCGCGTTCGGAGTGCAGGCTGTGGTCCATGCCGGCTTTCTCTTCGTCCTCGCTCATGCGGAACCCGATGGTTTTGTCGATGAGTAGAATCAGAATGAACGTCATGACGCCCGCGTAGCCCAGGCTGACGAGGCAGCCCTCGATCTGAACCCATAGTTGATGCGCTACGGTCACGTCGATGGTGCCCGGACGCAACACGAAGGTGAGGCCGATCGCGCCCCAGAGCGCGGCGACGCCGTGAATGCCGAACACGTCGAGCGTGTCGTCGTAGCCGAGTTTGTTTTTCATTTCGATCGCGAGGTAGCAGAGCACGGAGGCGACCATTCCGAGAATCAACGCGCCCCAGGGCTGCACGGCGCCCGCGGCCGGCGTGATCGCGACGAGACCGGCGAGCACGCCGGAGACGAAGCCCAGCGTGGTGACCTTCTTGTGCAACACGCCTTCAAGCAACATCCACGAAACCGCGCCGGCGGCCGCGGCCACCTGGGTGACGGCGAGGGCCCGCGCGGTGACGAGGCCGGAGTCGACGGACGACCCGGCGTTGAAACCGAACCAGCCGACCCAGAGCAGGCCGGCGCCCATGAGGGTCATGACCAGATTGTTCGGATGCATCGCGGTTTTCGGGTAGCCGCGGCGCGGGCCGAGGTAGAACGCGGCCACGAGCGCGGCGGCGCCGGCGGAGATGTGAATGACGGTTCCGCCCGCGAAGTCGATGGCGCCCTTTTGGAAGAGGAAGCCGTCTTCGGCCCAAACCCAGTGGCAGAGCGGGTTGTAGATCAGCAGGCTCCAGAGCGCGATGAAGACGCAGTAGCCGCGGAACTTGACGCGCTCGGCGAAGGCGCCGGCGATCAGCGCGGGCGTGATGATCGCGAATTTGCCTTGGAACATCGCGAAGACGTATTCCGGAATGCCCGCGTCCATGATGCTTTCGTCGATGCCTTTGAGCAGGAAGTAGTCCCAGTTCCAGCCGAACCACCCGCCCAGCACGTTGGAGCCGAAGCTCATGGAATAGCCGCAGACCATCCAGAGCACGCCGACGATCGCCATCGCGGCGAACGAGTGCATCATGGTGCCGAGCACGTTTTTGGTTCGGACGAGGCCGCCGTAGAACATGGCCAAGCCGGGAACCATGAGTAGCACGAGGCCGGTGGACGTCAGCATCCACGCCGTCGTGCCGGTATCAACTTCGGGGGATCCATCCGCCGCGAACACCGTGCCTACGCGGCACAACGACGCGACGATGACGGCCAGAACGGCCGCCAACTTCGATTTACGCATTATCTCTCTCCTATTTGTTACATCCTCGGTTCCAACGATCGGAACCAACAAAAAGCGTAGTTAAGCCAGCATGTTTTGTTCCGTGATCGCGGGGGGAAGTCGCAACCCTTTCATGATGCGTTGTTAAGGATTTTGAGGGACGCGGGAGGCTTTGCCTGAAAGGCGGCGAACGCGACATAACTGTGGCGCGGCCGACATTATTGTTCCCGCCAGCGCTTCGCCCTCAATGTTTTTTCCGGAGCGAATCGGCGACGACGGCGCAGGCGAGACCGAAGGGAAGATAGCCCGCGTAGCCCAGGAGGGGCATTTCACAAAGCTGGAAGCGGTGGACGTAGGGAATCTCGAAAACCCATTTGGCCAAGCTGTGCCCGTTCCATGTTTCCCAGCCAACGCCGCAGATCAACGCCGCGAGCGCGAGGCGGAAGACGCGCCGCCAATCGCCGTGCTGGAGCTCGGGGAAAAACGCGGGACCGCCCGCGATCGCGCGGAAGGCCATCAGCAGCGTCACGGGCGCGAGCCAGACCAAAGGAAAGAGGGCGTCCGGGAAAACGCGGATGAGCGACAGTCCGGCCGCGGCAACCGCCAACGCGATCCAGGCCGCGCGTTTGGGG
>JARFRL010000295.1 GCA_029287275.1 Pontiella desulfatans | reverse complement strand
GGCGAGATTGACAAAGACGAACTGTTCGAGGCGCTGGACGGACTGGCCGCGGCCGACCGAAGCTCCGAGGCCACCGCCGGCGCGCGGCGGTTGTACGAGGTGTTGGCCGAGGAAGACAAGGTCGACGACGCGCTGAAGGTGCTGTCCTGGCTGGGCGGCGTCCGCGGCGCGGTGGAGGACGTCACGGCCTCGCTGAGCAAGCTGCTTTCCAAGGACCGCAACGCGGTCCGGATGATCGAGCCCGCCGGATTCGGCGGAGGCGCCGTTCCGACGCGGGAATGCTTCAACCGCTTGAGCTACCTGCGCGCGCTGAAAAACGGCATGCTGTGCTACAACGAAACGTGGGGCTTTGGAATCATCGACGACATCGACCACTTCTACGGGCAGATCGAGATCGATTTCGAACGCAAGGGCGAGCACGAGATGTCGTTCGCCTACGCGGCCGAAGCGCTGGAGATTCTGGCCGACGACCACATCCTCGCGATCAAGCACAACAAACCGGACGAGCTGAAACGACTGCTCAAAGAAGAACCGGCCGAGGTCGTGAAAATGGTCCTGCGCGCCTACGGCGCGATGTCCGTCACCCGCCTGATGGAAAAAATGGTCCCCTCCATCCTTCCGGAATCCGGCTGGAAAAAATTCTGGGAAGGCGCGCGCCGCGGCCTGAAGGAAGACGCCTCCGTCGAGATCCCGAAAAAACGCTCCGACAACATCGTGTTTCATAAGAAGGGGCTGGCCTACGACGACGAATGGTTCGCGATGATCGCGGTCGAACGCGACATCGAAGGGCTGTTCGAACGCTTCAAGGAAGTCATCGAGAAGAAGATCGACACCGCCTCCGACTTCGCGAAGGAAACGCTGGCGAACCGCCTCTCCTTCATCATCAAAGGCGCGCCGTCCGCGCGTCCGGAATGGAAGGCCGAAGGCTTCATCTACGCCCGCGTCTTCGGCATCGAGCCGACGGACCTCGACACGAACAAACTGATTCACGACCTGATCGCGGGCGATCTCGTCACCACGCTCGACCGCCTGCCGTCGCGCCAGTTGCAGTCCTTGCTCACCATCCTCATCGAGAACGATCGCGACGCCGTGATCGGAACGCTTAGCGAGGTGATTCCGGTGGTCAGCCATCCGGTGCTGAACGAAATCATGGCGGCTCTGATCGCGAACGGCGCCGAAGACGACGTCCGGGCGATCATGACCACGGCCGTCGCCCGCCGCACCGCGAGCGCGCCGATGCTGCTCTGGTGCCAGCGCGGCACGGAGTATGTTGAAAAGTGGAACCTGATTTCCAAAGGCGATCTGGCCTTCCGCGTGCAGGAAGTGCTGGAAGTCAACAGCGCCGGCGCCATGCTGCGCGCTCAAAACCAATTGCGCGAGCGCTTCCAAACGGAAGAGTGGTTGCACGACGTGATGGGCGTGATGGGCGAGCAACAGCGCCGCGACTTCATGCGCCGCATCCATGAAGGACACGGCTGGGACGCGCTGGACCGCAAATCGGTCGAAGCCAAAGTCCTTCGCAAGTATCCGGAATTGCAGGACATCATCATTCCGACCGCGAGCCAGACCGCGGCGCGGAGAGAAGTTCCGTTGACGTCCGCGCGCAGCTACGCCGAGCGCCAGAAGCAGCTCGAGCGCATCATGACCGTCGATATCCCCGAAAACTCGAAAGAGATCGAGGTGGCTCGCAGCTATGGCGACCTCCGCGAGAACGCCGAATTCAAATACGCCAAGGAACGTCAGGGCTTGTTGATGGCTCAGGGCGCGCAGTTGGCCGAGGATCTCGAAAAGGTCAAGCCGACCGATTTCGCGGACATCGGAACCGAGGTGGTCGCGGCGGGTGTTGGCGTCGAGCTGGCGTACGAGGAAACGGGCGCGGTCGAGACCTATTTCATTCTCGGCGTCTGGGACCAGAACGAAGCGCTTTCGGTCATCTCCAGCGAAACCCGCCTCGCGAAAGCGCTCGCGGGCCACGCGGTGGGCGAGCGCGTCGAGATCCCCGCGGGCGAGTGCGTGATCAAAACGATCATGCCGCTGTCGGTAGAGGTTCGCGCCTGGATCGCGAGCTAAGCCACCCCGCGCTCACGACGAAAGCTCGGCGCCGTTCAGGACGCCGGGCTTTTTCGTTGTTTGGGAAACGCGCGGCAATCTATTGATCAAAGTCCGTGACGCTCCAAAGGGTTTTCCATAGGATGCGCTCAATCTGGAGGAAATGATGGACCAACCCGACGCACGCCATGACCTGAAGGCCGAGGAAACGAACGACGCGACGCAGGGCGTTTCCTCCTCGCTCGAGCTGGGCAACGTGAAGCGCGTGCTTTCCGTGAAAATGGGAACGGCGGACGCGCATTACACGGATATTCAGCCGTTGGGCAAGGGGTCGTTCGGCGAGGTGCATTCCGCGAGCGACACGCTGCTCGGCCGCGAGGTGGCCATCAAATCGTTGAAGGCGCAATACCGCGAGGAGGAGGAAGTGGTGGATCGCTTTCTCAAGGAGGCCCGCGGCACGGCGCAGCTCGAACATCCCAACATCATGCCGGTGCATGAAATGGGCGTGACCGACGAGCTGGGCATCTATTTCACGATGAAAAAGATCGAGGGCGACAACCTCAAGGAGATTCTCGATCGGCTGGAGGCGAACACCTCTTTTTACCTCAAGAAATATCCGCTCGGCCGGCTCCTCGAAATCTTTCTCGCGGTCTGCAACGGGATCGCGTTCGCGCACAGCAAGGGCGTGATTCACCGCGACCTGAAACCCGCGAACATCATGATCGGCGAATTCGGCGAGGTCCTGATTCTCGATTGGGGGCTGGTGAAACAGCTCGACGCGGAAGACGGCACGCGCGGCGGCGTTCAGCTGCGCATGGAGGAATTCGACGTCGGCTCGAAAACGCTCGACGGCGCGATTTCCGGGACGCCCAACTACATGTCGCCCGAGCAGGCCGAGGGCGACATCGCCGCGGTTGATTTTCAGAGCGACATTTACAGCTTGGGCGCGATTCTCTACCACCTTCTCACGTTCCTGCCGCCCTTCGAGAAAACACAATTGCGCAAGCTGCTGGAGAACGTGAAGACCGGAAGCTTCCAACCGCCGCGCAAACGAAAGCCGGAACTGAAGATTCCGCCCGAGCTGGACGCGGTCTGCATGAAGGCGATGGCGCGGTTCCAGGTGAACCGCTACCGCTCGGTGGAACGGTTCGCGGAGGACATCCGGAATTATATCGGGCACAAGGAAGTGAGCGCCTACAAAGCGCCGCGCTTGGCGCGGTTTTGGAAGACGTGTCGCCGCAACCCGATCAAATCGAGCGTCGCGGCCGCGGCGTTGGTCGCGTGGGGCCTCGCGTTCACCGCGCAACAGGCCATGCTCTACGGCAGCTACAGCACGAGTCTTAAAAACGCCGAGGAAAAACGCCTCGCCGCCGAAATCAAGATCGACGCGGCCCGCGCCAAGTTCACCGAGCTGAAGGAGCTGAGCGCTACGATCACGCAGCGCGAAAAGACCGAGCGCGAACTGGAACTCGAACGCGAGCTGGCCGCGATGACGGTGGAGATCAACGGACTCGTCAACCTCGCGATCGGGTATTACGAGGGCGTTCCGGATCGGTACCGAACCGCGAAGCCCGTCACCCAAGGATACCGAGAAGTGGTTTGGCGGCAGATCGAATACGCGCTGCATCGCGGCGAATATGGCGTCGCCCAAGGCTGGTTGGATCAGGTGCGGCAACGCTACGAAACATGGAACCGTCCGTTCACCCCCGAGGGGCGGCGATATCTCGCGAGCACGGCGGACACCATCGAAGGGCTGGGCTCGTTGACCATTCTGGAGTCGCCGGGCGTCGACTACGTCGAAATCTGGCCCGTCGTCGCGGACGGCGTCCGGCTGGTGGATGGCGATATGCTGCACCGCGCCCGGGAGCTTCCGTACACCGCGCCCGAAAAACTCGAAAAAGGATCCTATAAACTCGTCGTCGTCTTGAAGAGCGGAAAGAAACTGCCGTATCCGGTTTTCATCGAGCACGGCGAAAATCTGGAGATCGCGCTGGACGTTCCGGAGAGCGTTCCCGAAGGAACCGTCTTCGTTCCCGAGGGCGATTTCATCTACGGCGGTCCGGAATCGCGCTTCTATCGGCGCCACGAAAAATCATTGCCTTCGTTCTTCATCAAGGAGAGCGAGGTCGCGGTGGGCGCATATCTGGAGTTCTGGAAAACGCTCGCGGATCCCCGATTGAAAGAGAGCTACATGAGCCGCGTGCGCTATCACCCGCGCGAACGAAGATTCAGCGACGCGTGGAACGCGAACGGCGAGATCGAGGACGAACGGATCAAGCCCGACTATCCGGTCGTGGGCCTCACGATGGACGCGGTGAACGCCTACTGCGCGTGGAAGAGCGAGCAACTCGGCATGACCGTTCGGTTGCCCACCGCGGTCGAGTGGGAGAAAGCCGCCCGCGGCGTGGACGGCCGCGTCTATGTTTGGGGCGACGGGTTCGAGCCGGAGGCCAACCTGACGCTCACCAAGAACAACAAAAAGGGCAAGGAGAAGTTCCCGCTCTGGGCGCCGCCCAAACAATTCACCCGCGACGTGTCGGTCTACAACGCCTACGACATGGCCGGCAACGTCCGCGAAATGACCTCCACGCCGCTGCCCGACACCGAACAGTTCCACCAGCTCAAAGGCGGTAGCGGATCCACGCCGCCGAACTTTCTTCCGTGTAGTTACTCTTCCGATACGCCGGTTGTTCCGAGCGACGTCGGTTTCCGCTACTTGATCGAAAAACCGTGACGCCCATGGCCCGAACGTTCGCTTCATCCGAACGCGCCGCGGAGGCGCTCGCTCTCGTTGAATCCCTGCAAGCGCGTTTCACGCGGGCGCTCGAGGAGCTCGGCGGGGAATCGTTCGTCGCCACGGAATGGTTCCGCGACGAAGGCCGCCACGGCGGCGGCCAGCGCTACGGCGTCGAGGAAACCGCCCTGTTGGGCCGCGCCTCGGTCAACGTTTCGCAGGTGCATTACGACGACGATCCGGAACGCCAACTTGCTTCCGCGTCCGCCATTTCCACCATCGTTCATCCGATTCATCCGCTCGCGCCGTCGGTTCACATTCACGTCAGTTGGACGGAGATGAAAAGCGGAACGGGCTACTGGCGGATCATGGCCGATCTGAATCCCGCGCTCCCGAACGCGGACGACACGGCGCGTTTCATCGCGGCGCTGCGCGCCGCCGCGCCCGCGTGGTTCGCGGAAGCGGCCGCGCGGGGCGACCGCTACTTTCAAATTCCCGCGCTCGGCCGCCCCCGCGGCGTGGCGCATTTCTATCTCGAGAATTTCAACACCGCCGACTTCGCCGCCGATCGCGCGCTGGCGCGCGGCGTGGGCGAGGCCTCCATCGACGTTTACGTCGCGTTGCTGGCCGCGGCTCTGGAAAACGCCGCCGAGCCGACCGACGAACAACGCGCCGCTCAGCTGGCGTATCACACGTTGTACTTTTTCCAGGTGCTGACGCTCGACCGCGGCACCACCGCGGGGCTGATGGTTCACGATCAGAACGACGTCGGCGTGCTGGGCTCGCTGCCCGCGCGGATCGACAAAAACCTGCTCGCGTCCTGGAGCTCCCGCGTTCCCGCGCCGCAGGATCGCTTGGTCGCCAAGCTGTTGGCCGCGCTGCCGAACACCGGCGTCTGCGTGATCGACGAGCCCGTCAAACGCGCGCTCGCCGCCGCGCTTCGAGACCACTATCAACGATTCCCCGAGGCGCTCGACCTTCAGGCATCCGGCGATTCAACGCCGCCCACCATCGCGAATCACCGATAGTTTCCACTGATTGGAACTTGGCATTCAGCCGTCAGTCCTTATCTTCAGCGGCGTTGAAGCAACGGAGATTCGCGTATGTGGAATGACGAAATTATCGTTGGCATGACCTGGGGCCAAGCCGTTGTCGCGTTGGCCTGGACGTTTGGCGCCATGTTGACCGGCAAGCTGATTCAGCTGGTTTTGAACAACACCGCCAAGCTGAGCCGTTTCGAGAAAAAAGAAATCGTTCAAGTCGCGTTGCGGGCGTTTGGCCGTCCGATGCCGTTGCTGTTCGCGGTGATGGGGCTTAAAGTCGGACTGATCGGCGTCGAGCTCAGCGAGTCCTCCGAAGCGATCAAACTGGATGGCCTCGGCGTTCTGACGGCGATTTCCCTGGGCTACTTCTTTTACTCGCTGGTCGCCGTGCTCGATCACGCGATCACGCGCGTCACCAGCAAGACCCACACGAAAATGGACGACATGATGTCGCCCATGATTCGCAAAAGCCTGCGGGTCGTCGTGGTCATTCTCTCGTTGCTGGAGATCGCCCGGATTTTGAGCGACAAACCGTTGACCGCGATCATCACCGGTCTGGGGGTCGGCGGTTTGGCGGTCGCGTTGGCCGCGCAGGAGACGATCAAGAATTTCTTCGGCTCCATGGTCATCTTCGCGGACAAGCCGTTCGAGTTGGGCGAGCGCGTCAAGGTGGGCGGGCACGACGGGGTGATCGAGGAGGTCGGTTTTCGTTCCACCCGCGTTCGCACGTTGGACGGCCACCTGGTCACCGCGCCCAACGGCGAGCTCGCGAACCAGATGATCCAGAACATCGCGAAACGGCCTTTCATCAAGCGCGTCATGAACGTGACCATCACCTACGACACGCCGCCGAACAAGGTTCACGAGGCGCTTGAAATTCTACGCGACATTCTCAAGGACCACGAGGGGATGGATCCGGAGTTTCCGCCGCGGGTCTTTTTCAACGACTACAACGCCGCGTCGCTGAACATTCTGGTGATCTACTGGTATCACCCGCCGGCGTATTGGGATTTCCTCGCGCACTCGGAAAAGGTGAACATGGAGCTGCTCGAGCGCTACAACGCCGCGGGCATCGAGTTCGCCTTCCCGACCCAGACGCTGTACGTCAACGAGGTCGGCAAGGAAGTGGATCCGACGAACGCGGTTTAGGAGCCAACGCGGGCGATCGCGCCCGCGTCGTTCTCGAGCTCGATCAGGTCGGAAAGGATGTGCAGGCTTTCGCCGAGGATAACGTCCTTGGAATCCGCGTCTTCATCCTCGTCGTCGAGAAACGCGCCGCTCTGAATGTCGTCGAGTTCCTTTTCAGCCTCGGCCTCGGCGAGTCGATCCGACAGCGCGAGCGAAACGGTTTTGGTTTCGTAGCGTTCCTTTAGCCGTTCGCGTTTGGCGAGATAGTTTTTGTATTCCTCGTTTTCGCTGAGGCGCTCCTCGGACTGTTCGATCAGCTTGGGCACGACGACGGCGAACCCGTCGCGCTCGCGGTAGATGGCCCGTCTGATCGTGTCCCACGGCAACGCGTGCTCGAGCGAGTCCTCGCCGATGTCCATGACGTCGAGGTAGGAGGGGATGATGATGTCGGGCGTGACGCCCTTGAGCTGGGTGGAGCCGCCGTTGATGCGGTAAAAGCCCGCGGTGGTCAGCTTGAGCGATCCTTTGCGGTCGCCCAGCGGCATGAGCGTCTGGACGGTTCCCTTGCCGTGCGTCTGGCTGTCGCCGATGATGACGGCGCGTTTGTAGTCCTGCAGCGCGGCCGCGAGAATCTCGGAGGCGGAGGCGGAGAGGCGGTTGACCAGCACGATCATGGGGCCGTCGTATTCGACGGTGGGATCGGCGTCGGGCAGCACCTGAACGCCGTTGCGCTCCTTCACCTGAACGATCGGTCCGGAGGAGATGAACAGGCCGGAAATCTCGATGGCTTCCACGAGCGAGCCGCCGCCGTTGTTGCGCAGGTCGAGCACGAGGCCTTCGATGTTCTCGTTCATCAGCTCGCGGACGAGCCGCCGGACGTCGGTGGAGGCGCGGCGCGCGTCCTTGTCGTTTTTGCTGGCCGCGCTGAAATCGGCGTAGAAGTCGGGAAGGGTGATCACGCCCAGCTTGCGCGTCACGCCATCGCCGAGGTCCAGCTCCTTGACCTCGCTCTTGGCCGCGGAATCCTCGAGCTTCACTTCCTCGCGGACGAGATCGATTTTTTTGACGCGGGTGCCGGAGCGGTCGGACGCGGGAATGACCGACAGCACGACGGTGGACTCCTTCTCGCCGCGGATGAGGCGCACGGCTTTGTAGAGCGGCCAGTGGAGGATGCTCACGGGTTCCTCGTCGCCTTGCGCGACCGCGATGATTTTATCGCCGGCCTTGAGGCGTCCGTCGCGTTCGGCCGGCCCGCCGGGAATGAGCCGCACGATCTTCGCGGAGCCGTCGTCGGGCCGCAGCATCGCGCCGATGCCGACGAGCGAGAGTTTCATGTTGATGTCGAAGTCCTCGACGCTGCTGGGCGACATGTAGTCGGAGTGCGGGTCGTACACGAGCGAAAAGGAGGAGAGGTAGCGTTGCAGCAGCATCTCCTCGTCGAACGATTCCATGGTGAGCTGGAACTGTTTGTAGCGTTCGAGAATGAACTCTTCCGGGGAAAGGTCCGCGGTCTCGGCGGCTTCGTCGTATTCGGCCGCGGCGACGGTGTTGGTGTCGACGGTTTCCGTGGCCTCGGCCAAGCTGTTGGTCGCGCCCGCGACGGTGTTGGTGTCCGGTTCGACCGGATAGAGCTCCGTGGTGACCATTCGGGCGACGTATTCGTTTTTAAGCCGTTTGCGCCAGAGGTCGTCCCACTCGGCCTCGTCGTTGGGCCACGCCGCGTCTTTGCGGTCCCAGAGGAACTCTTCCTCGATCTCGACGTCGAACCCTTCTTCAAGCTGCCGCTCGACGAACTCCATCCGGTTGGCCAGCCGTTCCATCAGGATGTCATACGCCTCGCGGGCGAAGCTGATGTCGCCCTTGCGCAGCAGTTTGTGCAGCGATTCGGACTTTTCCGTGAAGCGATCGATGTCGGATCGCAGGAAATAGCTTTTGGACGGATCGATCGAGCCGATGAACAGATTGAACGCGTTGGTGGAGATGTGCGTGTCCATCGGAAGTTGATTCAGGTGGAAAACCGGCAGCGAATAGGCCACCGTCCGGCTGATTTTCTTCACGTCGAGTTCGCTCTTCTCCAGTTCCGCGGTCCCGATCAACGGGAGAGCGAGCAGGGAAAGAGTCGATAAAGTGGTTCTAATTCTCATGCGAATCCTTTGAATGCGATATTTACGAATGGTCCACCATATCCGCTGGCCCACGCCAAAACAAGTCCCCTATGGACGCGTATTTACGCGCTTTTCCCTTCAACCCGCGGTGAAACGCTTGTATTTTCGCCCACTCACAAACGACAGGGATCGGAGTACATTTTATGACCACCAAATTGATCGAACGTTCAGAATGGAAAGCGCTGGAATTCCACTTTGAAGAGCTTAAAAACGCGAGCCTGCGCGACCTTTTCGCGGACGAAGGCCGCGCCGCCGCCTTCACCCTCGAGGCCGAGGACCTGCTGCTCGACTACTCCAAAAACCGCGTCACCGCCGAAACCATGGAAAAACTCGTCGCGCTGGCCGAATCCGCGGAGCTGAACAAATGGATCGAGGCGATGTTCACCGGCGAGAAGATCAACGCCACCGAGGACCGCGCCGTGCTGCACGTCGCGCTCCGCGCCCCGAAGGACGCGGTGATCGAGGTCGACGGCGAGAACGTGATCCCGGACGTCCACGCGGTGCTCGACCAGATGAGCGCGTTTTCCAACAAGGTCCGCTCGGGCGAGTGGAAAGGATTCACCGGGAAGAAAATCAGGAATATCGTCAACATCGGCATCGGCGGTTCCGACCTCGGCCCCGTCATGGCCTGCGAGGCGCTGAAGTCGTACAGCCAGCGCGACCTGAACATCGTGTTCGTTTCCAACGTCGACGGCACGCACGTCGCGGAAGCGCTGCGCGATCTCGACGCCGAGGAAACGCTCTTCATCGTCGCGTCCAAAACCTTCACCACGCAGGAAACGATGACCAACGCCCACAGCGCCCGCGCCTGGTGCGTCGACGCGCTGAAGGACGAAGCCGCGATCGCCAAGCATTTCGTCGCGCTTTCCACCAACGCCGCCGCCGTTTCCGAGTTCGGCATCGACACCGCCAACATGTTCGCCTTTTGGGACTGGGTCGGTGGCCGCTATTCCCTCACCTCCGCGATCGGCCTTCCGGTGATGCTCGCGATCGGGCCCGCGAACTTCGCGGCGCTGCTCGACGGCTACCACAAGATGGACGTCCACTTCCGGACCGCGCCGCTCGCCGAGAACATGCCCGTGGTGCTCGCGTTGCTGGGCATTTGGTACAACAACTTCTTCGACGCCGAATCGCACGCGATTCTTCCGTACGACCAATATCTGTCCCGCTTCGCGGCCTACTTCCAGCAGGGCGACATGGAGTCGAACGGAAAGTACGTCACCCGCGGCGGAAAAAAAGTCGAATGGCAGACCGGACCCATCATTTGGGGCGAGCCCGGCACCAACGGGCAGCACGCCTTCTACCAGCTGATCCATCAGGGCACCAAGCTGATCCCGTGCGACTTCATCGGGTTCTGCAAATCGCGGAATCCCATCGGCGACCACCACGTTAAACTGATGGCCAACTTCTTCGCGCAGACCCAGGCGCTCGCGTTCGGCAAGACGCGCGAGGCGCTCGAGGCCGAAGGCGTGCCCGCGGAACTCGTCCCCCATAAAACGTTCGAGGGCAACCGACCCACCAACACCATCATGGCCAACGAACTCACGCCCTCCGTGCTCGGCCAGCTGGTCGCGCTCTACGAGCACAAGATCTTCGTTCAGGGCGTCGTGTGGGACATCTATTCCTTCGATCAGTGGGGCGTCGAGCTCGGCAAGATTCTCGCGAAAGCGATCCTTCCGGAGCTCGAAGGCGACGCCCCCCTCGCGCACGACGCCTCCACCAACGCGCTCATCGAGCACTTCCGCGCCAATAAATAATCCGAATTTTCCAAGGATGGAAAGCGGGGCTTCGGCTCCGCTTTTTTTGCTTAGCGTTCAGGCCTCGGATCATGACGCCCGGCTCGCGCGATTCAACTTGGTGATCGCGTCGCGGCTTCACGCGTTCCTGTTCGACGCCGGCCCGCGCTACGGTTGGTCGGCCTCTTTATTTTATCGATATTATCAAATGATATTATTTGACATGATATTATCAAATGATGCTATAAGACGGGTGTGAGCGGGCTGTTTCCAGTTGAAACCAGCGGGGCCATCGTTGATTTAATGATGGAGATCGCGGAAGGCGTGGGGCGCGTCGAAGGCATGGCGCTGGCCAAGCCTTCGCCTAAGTCGAGGCGGGATAATCGAGTACGAACCATTCAGGGATCCGTCGGCATTGAAGGGAATACCTGCACCGTCGCGCAGGTCGAGGCCATCTCGGCCGGCAAAGTGGTCGCGGTTCCGGAATTGGAGCGGATCGAGGTCAAGAACGCTTTGGAAGCCTATGCCGCGCTTTCCTCTTTCGATCCGTTTTCGCTTGAATCACTGCTCGCCGCCCACGCCCGACTAATGGGGAATGGATTGCTTGTTTTGCCCGGACGGTTCCGACAGGCGCCGGTCGAGGTAAGCATCACCGAAACCCAAACCCGAGCGATGCCGCCTCCGGGCGTCGTGCCGGAGTTGATGGATGGTCTTTTCGACTATTTGAACGCCGCGCCCGATTCCATCCTGCTTAAATCCGTTCGCTTCCATTTCGAGTTCGTGAACATTCATCCTTTCGCCGACGGCAACGGACGCGCCGCTCGGTTGTGGCAAACGCGATTGCTGATGGAATATCATCCCGTATTTGAATTCCTTGACGTGGAGTCCATGGTTTTCGCGCGGAGACCGGAATACTACGCCGCCATCCGAAAATCGCAGGATGAAAACAACGCCGCTCCTTTCGTCGAGTTCATGCTTGAACGAATTCAGCGCTCGCTCTCCCATCTTTGGCAAGCGGATTGGACGACCACCAACTCGGTCGATGAACGCCTGCGCCTCGCCCACGAAAAGTTCGGAGGCCAAGCCTTCGCTCGCAAAGAGTATCACCAGCTGTTCAAATCAATCTCCGCCATTACCGCGAGTCGCGATTTGAGGTGGGGCGTGGACGCGGGGTCGCTGAATCGAACCGGCGACAAACGAACCGCCATCTATCGGTTCATCCAAAAGTAACCCGCGCCCGCGAGGAACAGGATCGTCGCTCCCGCGAATTTGAGCTGGAAGCTCCGTTTACTCGTTTTGTGCCGGAACGCGAGCATGCCGAGCGGCACGCCGATGAAGCCCCCGAA
>JARFRL010000269.1 GCA_029287275.1 Pontiella desulfatans | reverse complement strand
AGCGTTTCAACCATCGCCTTGGCGGCGTCCATGCCGTGAACGGCGGGGTAGGTCATCTTGTGCTGCTCGGCGTCCGAGCCGGCCGGCTTCCCGAGCACCGCGTCGCTGGATGTTTCGTCGAGAATGTCGTCCTCGATTTGGAACGCGAGGCCGATCTTCTCGCCAAACACGCTGAGGCTCTCAAGCTCGTCGTCGCGCGCGCCGCCCGCGATGGCGCCCATGCGAATGGCGGCTTTGATCAGAATCGCGGTTTTGTTCATGTGGATGAATTCGATCAGGTCCGCGTTCGCTTTCAGGCCTTCCGCGGCCAGGTCTTCCACCTGACCCGCGATCACACCCATCGATCCGGCCGCGCGGGCCAGTTCGAGCGACAGTCGGGCGTCGCCGTGTTCCGCGAGCATCTGGAAAGCGTGAATCATCAACGCGTCGCCCGTAAGCACGGCGTTGGCCTCGCCGTACTTGACGTGGCACGTGGGTTGTCCGCGGCGCAGATCGTCGTCGTCCATGCAGGGCAGGTCGTCGTGAATCAGGGTGGAGCAGTGGAACAATTCCACCGCGACGGCCGGGGCGATCACCCCGCGCGGGGTTGTTCCGAACGGCTCGGCCGCGGCGAAGCATAGAATGGGACGGATGCGCTTGCCGCCGTTCAGCACGCAATAGCGCATGGCTTCGTGCAGGATCGCGGGGCGGGTGGAGTCGGAGGGCAGGCAGTCGCGCAACGCGAGATCCACGACGGCTTGGTGGGTTTTGAGATAGTTGGAGAGATTCATTTCGTTCGGTTATCCGCCGATGGGGCATCCACCACCGCAACCGGTTCCGGCTTTGCCGCATCCGGTTTCAACGCAGGGCGAGGCGCTGGCCGCGATGGCCGCGCTGAAGATGGAAAGTTTCTTTTCAACGCGGGGCGATCCGCATTTCTCGCAGGCGGCCATGCTTTCGCTTGAGGCGACGAGCGCCTCGAACGCGGTCCCGCATGTTTCACATTCGTATTCGTAAATCGGCATGATGGTTCCTTTTTCAGGTCCGGTGTGTATAAGCGAATTTCCGCGGCGTGAA
>JARFRL010000234.1 GCA_029287275.1 Pontiella desulfatans | reverse complement strand
CACCGGATGCCCTCGATCGCGCATGCCGTAGCCGTGCCCGCCTTTGGCGAACAGGTGGGATTCCACTTCGACACCGGCGGCGTCCAGCGCCGCGGTGTAGGCCAGCGTACTCCGATAATACGCCTTGTCGTCCTTCGTTTGGACAATGAACGCCGGCGGTGTTTTTTGATCCACCTTGATTTCATCGACCAGTTCAATGGTTCCGGTTTTAAAAAGATAGGCGGGATAAACCAGCACCGAAAAATCGGGCCGAACGTCGGAATTGCCACACGCCGCGGTTAGATGCCCGCCGGCGGAAAAGCCCAACATGCCGATGCGCGTTGGATCGATGTTCCACGCGGTTGATTTTTCCCGCGCCATTCGCACCGCCTGGCGAGCGTCTTCCAAGGCGCCCGCTCGATTGTTTGGCACGCGGTACTTCAACACCGCGGCGGAAACGCCGATTGAATTCAACCACTCCGCGATCTCCGTCCCCTCTTTGACATACGACAAAAACTGGTATCCACCACCCGGACAGACGATCACGAAGGGAGACGGCTTCACTCCCTCCTCGAGCAAATATAGTTTCAGCGCGGGCTCAGTCACGTCGGCAAGACGATCCAAGTTGAGTTTCGCGGCCGATTTCGCCGCGACGGGTTCCGCGTTCACGGGCCCGAGCCTATCACCGTCCCACAACGGTATTTCATTTCCAGCCAAGGCCATCGTCGCCCCCAAAATAATGGTTGTCATAAAAGTTTTCATCCCGCGTCGTCCCCCGCTTAATCCCGAGCTGAATATTTTTCTTTTTTGCCGTTGACCGGCCCATGCCTTCTCTATAAATTCCCCACCTCTTAAGCGCCACTGGCACTTAACAAAGCGCAGCCATAGCTCAATTGGATAGAGCACCTGACTACGAATCAGGAGGTTACAGGTTCGACTCCTGTTGGCTGCACCACTCCTTTTCCCGCGCCCTTTTCCTCTACGCCAATTGATCAAGCTCCGGCTTGCAAAGTTCGAGGAAATCGCACATCGCGCAACTGGCCGGATCCATCGCGAGTTCCCACTCCTCTTTCGGAAGCGGCTCGTTTTTTTGGCGGTCGTGATCAACCAGATACTCGGTCATCTCGCCGACGGACTCGCTCATCCGCGCCTTGGTTTCCTCCAGTTCCGCGGCGGAGATCTGGAACGGCAACACCTGCCCTTCGTTCAGGTACTCGACATAGAGAAAGATTTTATCGAGCGCGGCGCCATGCTTCACGATCGCCCACAGCGCGTAGAGCGATAGCTGCAGCCGGTGTTGGTCGGCCTTGATTTTTCCGGCCTTCCAATCGTGGATGTGCACTTCGTCGCCGATTTTGTAGGCGTAGTCGGGAATCGAGTAGATCTTCACGCCCTCGTAGATGAAGTGCTCCACGTCGCCGCCCGCTTCCGGCGTCGCGATTTGGAACTCCTGACTCGGAGAAATCGATCCCACGCGCGGCAGCACTTTTTCGATGAAGTTCGCGACGCAGTTTTGGATTTGCGCGGCGAGCCGGCGCTTGGCCTCTTTTTCCTCCTCGCCGGAAAGCTTGTTGTAATAGTGGTCGCGCAGACAGCAATACCGTTTCGGCGCGGAACGCCAGTTGCCCTCGAGCGACTCGTTCCACTTTTTCGTCATGAACGGCCGGCCGATGGTTTTCCACGCGTCGTCCACGGTCACCGTCTTTCCGGCCTGATGCTGCTTGAGCACCCACATGATCGCGTTCTCGGCCGCCTGGCCCATTAGACCCCAGCGGTTGTCCATCTTGTTTAGGCGATACGCGGTTTTTTGCTCGTCCGTCGCGTTCCGCGCCCAGCCGCCCCACATGCCGTATTTGCTCCAATAGCGCCGTCGCCGGCACTGCTCGAAATCTTCCGCCGCGCTGAACGACCATGAAAAGGTGTTTTTCAATTGTCCCACTTGAGTCCTCCAAAATCATAGCATGGCACACCGGCGAGCGGTTTGTCAGTAACGACCGCGGCGGCGTGTTTCGAGCCCGCTTCCAGCCCGTGGAAAAACCAGCCGTCCACCTCGGCGTCCTCGATTGGAACCGCGAAAGAGGAAAGCTCGCGAAAAAGCGTCGAGCCGCGCGCTTTAACATAGGCCTCCTTGCGAGACCACAACGCGAAGAACACCGCGTGCCGATCCTCCGCCTGCTCGATCAGCCCGGTTTCCGCGGGCGTGAAGTAGCGCGCCGCGATGCCCATCACGTCGATCTCGCGGCGCACGCGCTCGACGTCCACGCCGATGTTCCGGCCGCGGCCCAGCGCGATCACCACCCAATCGCCCGAATGCGAAACATTGAACTCAATGTCCGAAGAAGCGACAAACGGCTTTCCCGTCGGCATGTAATTGATTTGGATTTCCCGCGGGGCGAGCTCGGTATAGGCGGAGAGCAACGTTCGCAGCGCGCCCCGAGCCACGATCGACGCGTGTCGATCCGCGTCGCGCCGAAAACGGGCGGCCTTTTCCCGTTCTTTTTGATCTAGCACGGCGCGGAGCGCGCCTAGCCGACCCAGGGCGTCGGGAACATGGATGCCCCAGACGTGGATGGTGTCGCCTCCTAGTCCTGGAAGATCCCGTATGTGTTCGATGGTCTCCATAAAGCCCATATCTTTATTCAGAACGGGTCCGGGCGCAACTCCGGGATGTAAAAACCCCTCCTCGGCACGGGAAACCGGGGAGGGGCGGCTCAAGAGACCCGAAGGTCCCTGGGAGGAGATTATTTTCCTTCGAAAGCTTTCAGATAGATCTCCTTCAGTTCGCTGATCAGCGGATAGCGCGGGTTGGCGCCGGTGCACTGGTCGTCGAACGCATCCTCGGTCAGCTGGTCGAGGCCGGCCATGAAATCCTTTTCGTCCACGCCGGCGTCCTTAATGCTCATGGGAATACCAAGCTTAACCTTGAGCTCATCAATCGCCTTGACCAGCAGCTTCACCTTGGAATCGTCCGTGGTGCCGCCCAACTGGAGATAATCAGCCACGCGGGCGTATCGCTCCTTGGCGCTCGGCCAGCTGTACTGCGAGAACGCCGCCTGCTTGATCGGATTATCCGTCGCGTTGAACTTGATCACCTCATTGATCATCAACGCGTTGGCCATGCCGTGCGGCAAGTGGTAGGCCGCTCCCAGCTTGTGCGCCAGACTGTGGCAGATGCCCAAGAAGGCGTTGGCGAAGCTCATGCCGGCGAGCGTCGCGGCGTAGTGTACTTTTTCACGCGCTTTGCGATCGCCCGTGGCATAAGACTCCGGCAGATATTTGAAGAGTAGCCGCAGCGCTTCGAGCGCCTGGGGGTTGGTGAACTCGGAGCTGACGATGCTGACCATCGCCTCCAGGGCGTGGGTCACCGCGTCGATCCCACCAAACGCGGTGAGCGATTTCGGCATCCCCATGACGAGTTCCGGATCGCAGATGGCCATATCCGGCGTGAGGGCGTAGTCGGCGATCGGATACTTCGCGCCGGTTTCGTCGTCGGTCACCACGGCGAACGGCGTCACTTCGGATCCGGTGCCACTGGTGGTTGGAATGCAGACCATCTTCGCTTTTTTTCCAAGCTCCGGGAAGGTGCAGATGCGTTTCTTGATGTCCATGAAGCGCATCGCCAAATCTTCAAATTTGGTTTCCGGGCTTTCATACATCAGCCACATGATCTTGGCCGCGTCCATCGGAGATCCGCCGCCGAGCGCGATGATGACGTCGGGTTTATATCCGTTCATCACCTTCAGGCCGGCCTTGACGGTGCGCAGATCGGGATCCGGTTTCACGTCGTAGAAGATTTCATAGTCCAGGTTAATGGTCTTAAGCGCGTCGGTCACCTTGTCGACGAGGCCCAGATCCAGCAGCGCTTTGTCGGTCACGATCATGGCGCGCTTGCTTCCGCGCAGATCCTTGATCGCCAGCGGCAGACAGCCATACTTGAAATAGATGTTCTTCGGCACATTAAACCACAGGGTGTTTTCGCGGCGTTCCGCGACCGTTTTAACGTTCATCAGGTGTTTCACTCCCACGTTTTCGCTGACCGAATTCCCACCCCAACTTCCGCAGCCGAGGGTCAAAGAAGGTTCGAGTTTAAAGTTATACAGGTCGCCGATGGCCCCCTGCGAACTCGGGGTATTCACGAGAATGCGGCCCGTTTTCATCATGGCCCCGAAATCGCGGACGCGGTCTCGGTTGAGCGGATCGGTGTAGAGCACAGACGTGTGCCCGATCCCGCCAGCGGCCACCAGCGCTTCGGCGATTTCCAATCCATGGAAGAAGTCGGAGGCTTTGTAGAGCCCCAAAACGGGGCTGAGTTTTTCATAGGAGAACGGCTCTTCCGGTCCAACCCGCGTGGATTCTCCGATCAGCACCTTGGTGTTTTCCTTCACCTTGATGCCCGCCAATTCGGCGATCTTCGAGGCCGACTGTCCAACGATTTTCGCGTTAAGATGCCCGTCCACCATGATGGTTTCGCCGACTTTCTTTTTCTGGGCCGCCGTCAGAAGCGTCGCGCCGCGCTTGGTGAATTCGGCCTTCACTTCGTCGTAGACGGAGTCCACAACCACCACGCTCTGCTCGGAGGCGCAGATCACGCCGTTATCGAAGGTCTTGGAAATGAGGATGCTGTTGACGGCCGTTTTAATACAGGCGGTTTCGTCGATAAGCGCCGGCGTGTTACCCGCCCCCACCCCGAGGGCCGGCTTGCCGGAACTGTACGCCGCTTTGACCATCCCCGGGCCGCCGGTAGCCAGAATCAACGCGATGTCCGGATGGCTCATTAGCGCGTTACTCAATTGCACGGAAGGCGCTTCAATGCAATCGATCAGTCCGGCCGGAGCGCCGGCTTCTTCGGCCGCTTCGCGTATTAAATGCGCCGCTTCGGCCGTGCAACCTTTGGCGCGGGGATGGGGGGAGAAAATGATCCCGTTACGGGTTTTCAGCGAGATCAGCGCTTTGAAAATGGCGGTGGACGTGGGATTGGTGGTCGGGACGACCCCGGCGATAATCCCGATCGGCTCGGCGATCTTGGTGATGCCGTACGTTTCGTCGTGTTCGAGCACGCCGCACGTTTTCATATCTTTGTATTTGTTGTAGATGAACTCCGACGCGAAGTGGTTTTTCGTTACCTTGTCTTCCACGATGCCCATGCCCGTTTCGGCCACGGCTTTTTTCGCCAAATCAATTCGGGCCACGTTGGCGGCCATCGCCGCCTTGCGGAAAATCGCGTCGACTTTTTCCTGCGGGAAGTCCGCGTATTCCATCTGAGCGCGCTTAACCCGGGCGACCATCTCTTCCAGCTGATCTTTCTGGACGGTTGTCATTTTTCCTATTCTCCTGATTTCATGAACCCCCGAATAACGAGGGATTCGTTAAATTTTACCGCTATTCGATACGTACATATCGATATGAGCCGCCTTGTATACGCCCCCGAAAACCCCGGCGCAACCCCATTCAATCTTTTTTTATCGATTGACTTTGATCGATACATTCGTATCTATTCTCGTTTTACACCGGAGAACGCTTTGAAAAACACAATCGTCATTTGCATGGGAAGCTCCTGTTTCGCCCGAGGAAACCGCGAGCATTTGGAGCTGGTTGAGAACTACCTGCACGGGAACGGGATTGCCGCCGTAATCGGCTTTTCCGGGTGTCGTTGCCGGAATGAATGCGGGAGAGGTCCCAACTTGGAAATCAATGGAAACCTCTACCACGAAGTCGATACCGGCACCCTGCTCGACCTCCTTGAGTTTCACTTTTCCGATGCAAGCATCGGCGTCTAAAAGCCAAAGGCTCGCAGGTCGAATGTCCTTTCCTTTCGACCTATAACCTTCGACCGCGGGATTTCCCATGAACAGAAGCTACCCCATCTACACCGAAGAAACGGACTGCCGCGACTGCTACAAGTGCGTGCGGCGGTGCCCTGTGAAGGCGATCAAAATTGAAAATGGACGCGCGGCCGTCATTGCCGAACGCTGCATCGCCTGCGGGATCTGCGTGCATACCTGCCCGGCCGGGGCCAAAAAAGTTCGTAACGATCACAGCCGCGCCAAAAGCCTGCTGGCCCGAAAGCCGAAAGTGATCGCGTCGCTCGCTCCTTCGTTTGTGAGTGAATGGCCGGATGTGGATCCGCGCGCCATGGTTGGAGCGATTAAGCGGCTCGGCTTCCACGCCGTCAGCGAGACCGCGCTGGGGGCTGAAGCCGTGACCCATTCCCTTTCCGAAAGTCTGCGGCACGCGCCCCCCGGATTGCACATCTCCACGGCCTGCCCGGTGGTGGTGGACCATATCCGCAAATACCAACCGGAGTTCACGGCCCACCTCACACCGATGCTCAGCCCGATGCAGACCCATGCCCAATTGCTGAAACAGCACTACGGCGACGACTGCGCCATTGTCTTTTTCGGACCCTGCATCGCCAAAAAATGCGAGTGCGACGAACTCCCCGGCTACACCGATATCGCCCTCACCTTCCGCGATCTCTTCCAATGGTTGGAAGAGGAACAGATTAATCCGAAACAAGCCCGGCCCTGCGATTTCGAACCGGCCCGGGCCGCGCACGGGGCAATCTATCCCTTGGTAGGCGGCATGAACCGCACCCTCGAAGATTATAAACTGTCCTCCCTGGAGCTGATTTCCGCCAGCGGGTTGGATGCGATTTTCCAGACCTTGGAACATCTGGACCCCGCCACGCTGAACGCGCCGGTTTTTCTGGAAGCGCTGGCTTGTCCCGGCGGATGCCTCGGCGGCCCGCAGACGAATGGCCGCACGCCGTTGCTCACCGGCGAGCTGGCCGTGCGCCATCAACTTCGAGCCCGCACGCCGGGATCGCCGCCGGCCAAGGCCATCGCCCACGCCTTCACCTCCATCCCGCGGAAAAACGAACCGCACAGCGAAGCGCGAGTCCGCCAGGCCCTCCGCCGCGTTGGAAAAGAAAAGGCGGAAGACGAGCTCAACTGCGGCGGATGCGGCTATGAAACCTGCCGGAATTTCGCCGAGGCCCTGATCAATGGAAACGCCGAGCCGGATATGTGCCTTTCCCATCTGCGGAAACTCGCGCAGAAAAAAGCCAACGCCCTCTTGCGCTGCATGCCATCGGGCGTGGTGATCGTCGACGACACCCTTCACATCATCGAGTGTAACGAAAATTTCGCGCGCACCGCCGGAGCCGACACCCTACTCGGCTATATCGCCCGGCCGGGACTCGCCGGCGCGGACCTCCGGAAAATCCTTCCTTTCGCCAAACTGTTTGAGCAGGTGAACCAAACCGGCAGTGAATTCCGATCCGACACGATGCGCGATGAAGACCGCCTGCTCAACGTTACGATTTTCCCGATCGAATGCGGAAAAACCGTCGGAGGAATCATTCTCGACGTAACGCAAACCGAAAACCGTCGGGAGCTGATTGCTCAGAAAGCACGCGAGGTGATCGATAAAAACATGGCCACCGTTCAGGAGATTGCCTGCAAGCTCGGCGAACACATGGCCGACACCGAGATCCTCCTGCGCTCCATCGCCGATGATTATGCTGAGTCGCCGGACAAATTAAACGCACCACGAAGTTAGGAAGGCCGCGAAGGAACCTTATCCCGAACACGGGAGCGGCTTCGTGCTCGTCCCTCCTCGTGGTGAAAAATGATATGAAAAGTCTATTTACGGAACTGGAGTTTCATCAGGTGCGGAAGGCCTCGGAACATACCGCGGGCGATGCCTTTATGGTGCATAAAGATACTGTTGGGAAACGCTTAATCGCGGTGCTCTCCGACGGACTGGGCAGCGGGGTGAAAGCCAATATTCTCGCCAATATGACCGCGCGCATGGCGATCAAGTTCGCCGAGGCGGAAACCGATTTCGTGCACTACGCCAAGATCATCATGAACTCGCTTCCGGTCTGTCAAGCGCGCAAGATTTCCTACGCGACTTTCACCGTTGTCGATTGTCGGCCGGACGGTAGCGTGCAGATCGTCGAACAGGGCAATCCGCCGTTCATCCTGCTGCGCAAGGGGGTTCCGCTTGAAATTCCGTTTCAGGAATACAGCAGTGAACAGGGCGACCATCGGAAGCTTCGGGTTTACCGGTTCCATACACAGGCCGAGGACCGTATTCTTTTTTTCAGCGACGGGGTCACGGAATCGGGCATGGGTTCCGCCACCTATCCGCTGGGTTGGCGCAATAAAGGCTGCGCCGGATTCACCACGAAACTGATTGGAGAACAACCGAGCATGTCCGCCCGCCAGCTGGCCGAACAGGTCGTCCGCGGCGCTCTGTGTAGAGAGCCGGAGCGCAAGGCCTACGACGATATCACCTGCGGCGTGCTCTATTTCCGAACCCCGCGCAAAACCCTGCTGGCATCGGGTCCTCCCTTTTCTGAAAAACGCGATGCCGAATACGCGGAAACCATTCGTTCGTTCGACGGCCACACGATTATCAGCGGCGGAACTTCGGCCGAAATCGTCGCGCGCGAACTGAAAGCGGAAATCACAACAGACCTGTTTCGCTTCCGGCGTTCCACGCTACCGCCGATTTCGATGATGGAGGGCGTCGGTCTGGTCACCGAGGGCATTCTGACCCTTACCGAAACCTTCAACCTGCTCGAGGGCAAACCAAGACCCTTGCGGGAAAACGCGGCCGTACTGCTTACCGACCAGCTGCTCAACTCGGATGTCATCCATATTTTGGCCGGCACGAAAATCAACCAAGCGCATCAGGATCCCACCCTGCCAATGGAGCTGGAAATCCGCCGGAGTCTCATGCGGCGCATCGCCGGGCTGCTCGAAGACCGATATTTCAAGGAAGTTAAACTGGAGTTCATATGAAAAAAGTAACCGTGTCCATCTGCACCGGAACCACTTGCTATCTGATGGGGGCCGCGCATCTGTTGTGTATCGACGAAGTGCTTGATCCCTATGTCCGCGACCATGTTGAAGCGCGCGGAGCGCATTGCCTCGGGCTCTGCCACAACGAAGCCAACGGCCGCGCCCCCTTCGTGAAAGTGAACGATCGGGTGATTGCCGACGCGAACCTGACTCTGGTGCTCGATGCCGTTCGCGAAATTCTTGAAGAGGAGAACTAACCCATGTTTCACGACAATAAAGCCAACCGTCTGCGCAAAGAAATTCTCCTACGCGTTGCCCGCGCCTTTTTCACCGAACAGCCCGACAAATCACTCAACCGGATTCCTTTGGTCATGCGGCCCAAGCGCGGCGAGTCATCCCGCTGCTGTATCTACAAAGACCGCGTTGTTTTAAAATACCGAACCATGGCCGCTCTCGGCTTTAGTGTTGAAAACGAAGTAGACGAACTCAAGCCAATCAGCGCCTACTATGAGGAAGCCCTTAAACGCGATGAGCCGGTTAAGCCGGTGCTCACGGTGATCGACGACGCGTGCAGCGCCTGCGTTACTTCCCGCTACAGCGCCACCGACGCCTGCCAGGGCTGTCTGGCCCGCTCGTGCGAAAGCGTTTGCCCGAAAGGCGCGATTGAATTCCAAAAGGGACGAGCCAGACTTGATCCTGAAAAATGCGTCAACTGCGGGCTCTGCATGAAGGCCTGCCCCTACCGCGCCATTATCCGCATTCCCATCCCGTGCGAGGAAGCCTGCCCGGTTGGCGCGATTACGAAGAACGAAACCACCGGACGCGAGGTGATCGACCATACGAAATGCACGTATTGCGGAAAATGTCTGCGCGAATGTCCCTTTGCCGCCATTTCCGACCTGTCGCAAATCGTAGACGTTCTGAAACAACTCAAGGCCGGAAACGCCGTGGGCATGATTGCCCCTTCCGCGATCGGGCAGTTGCCGGGCACCCTGCCCCAGCTGGTATCCGCATTGGAACAGGTCGGCTTTGCCCGGGTGGTCGAAGTGGCCGAAGGCGCCGACGAAACCACCCGCCAAGAAAGCGCGGAATGGGCGGCAAAGATGAGCGAAGGAGAGCGCTTTATGACAACCTCCTGCTGCCCCGCCTATATAGAAACGGTTGAAAGACATCTCCCGGAAATAAAGCCTTATGTTTCCGACACCCCGACGCCGATGGCCTTCACCGCTTCCAATGTTCGGAAATTGAATCCCGAGGCCGTCACGGTTTTTATCGGGCCGTGCATTGCCAAACGCGTGGAAGCCGCGAAAAACCCGGATGTTGATTTCGTGATCACCTTCGAGGAACTCGGGGCCATTCTGGTGGGTGCCGGCATCGATGTGCTCGAATGCGAGGAAGCGGCGCTGAGCACACAGGTCCACTCCGAAGGGCGCGGCTTCGCCGCCAGTGGTGGCGTTACGGCCGCCGTACAGGCCCTCGCTCCAGGAAACGCCGCCCTAGAACCCCTTATCGTTGATGGCATCGACCGCAAGGCGATCAGCCGCGCGCGGACATGGGCCACTTCCTCCTGCTCAGGGAATTTCGTGGAGATGATGTCTTGCGAAGGAGGGTGTATCAGCGGCCCTGGAACCCTCGGCAACCCTAAAATCGCCCTCCGGCAGCTGAAGGATCTTCTTGAAAAAACCCCCTCTTTAAAGGCCGAAACCGTAATCGATAATCAACCCCCTTTTACCGAAAGACCACCATCGATATATATGGAGAAAATATGAAAAAAGTAGCCGTGATGATTTGTACATCCGAAAACTGCAATCAAACGCAGGCCACATGGCTGAAGCAATTCGACCAGATTCTCAGCCCGAAACTCCGGACGCAGGTTCATCTCAGCTGTGGAAACTGCGAACATCGCTGTACGTCCGATCGAAGCAACGCCCCGCTCGTCCGTGTTAATGAGCAGCTTTTTTCCCGCGCGACACTGGCTCAGGTTAAAAAGGCGATTCTGGACGCCGCGTAGTTTGAACTCCGGACCACAACGCGACCACTCAGCACTTACAAAGGCGGTGAGCCGAACCGCACCCCCGTCTTTTTCTTCTCAAATGATTGGAAACACGAACAAAACCCGTCTTTCCCCCTAGCAACCAATCCAAATGTATCGATTGACGGATATCGACCCAGACTGGTACGGTTTGGCTCAATTACTGGAGAATTCCCAATGAGTCAGATGGAACGCAAAACGGCCGGCGTGCCGACGCTCAAGCGTTTACCTCTCTATTTGCGGTTGTTGCGCAAAATGAAAGAGGATGGCGAGGAGTACGCGTCAGGAACCGTCGTCGCGAAAGAACTAGGCCTCGACCCCATCGTCGTCCGAAAAGATTTGGCCATCACCGGCGCCGTCGGGCGGCCGCGACTGGGCTTCCCCATGGATGAAATCATCGACGCGATCGAGCAATTTCTGGGCTGGTCCAACACGTCCGACGCGTTTTTGGTGGGCGTGGGCAGTTTGGGGCGCGCGTTGTTGGGCTATCAAGGTTTCGAGCAGCACGGCATGCGGATCGCGGCCGCGTTCGACAGCGATCCGGAAATCATCGGAACCAAAGTACACGGGAAAACCGTTCTAGATATCTCGAAAATGCCCGAGCTCGCGAAGCGAATGCACGTTCAGATCGGCATCCTGACCGTCACCGCGTCCGTCGCGCAAGGCGTGGCCAACGCGATGATCGAAGGCGGCATACGCGCCATTTGGAACTTCACCCCGTCGAACCTCGACGTGCCGGACCACGTGATCCTGCAACGCGAGGAGCTCGCCTCGAGTCTCGCGGTGCTCTCGCACCGTCTGCTGATCGAAACCAGTCGCGGATAGCCGCCGTTCCACCACACGAAAAAAGCCCGGCGATGACCGGGCTTTTTCTTATTCAGCTATTTTAATGACTAGACGGGAAACAGCGCGTCCTGTTCTTTTCGCAACGACCACGCGAGCGTTTCGGCGGGTGCTTCAACGTCATCCCAGGTGAGCGCGGCGTCTTGCGCGACATCGCGGCGGAGCACGCAACCTTCGGCGAGCCCTTGCGGAATCAGATTCTCCGCGCGAACGACGTCGTGATTCTCGCATTGGCCATAGACCGCGTAGCCGCCGATGCAGTCCAGCGCGGTTCCCGCCTTGAGCGCCTTCTTCGCGATGGTAATGACGTCCACCATCGGTCGCTCCGCCTGCAACACCGCGTCGCGGAAGTCCACGGCGCGCGCGATGGAACTGGGCATTTCGAAGTAGCAGAGATGATACGGCGCGTAGAAGCTGTAAAGCGGTCCATCGCCCATTTTATAGAGCTTAAGATAGCGCTGGTGGATCGGGTCCTCGCAGGTTCCGAGCACGAACACGCCGGGCGCGGGTTTCATTTTGACCACGTAGTCAACCACCCCGCCCATCTCGCGCAACCGATCGACGTCGTATCGTCCGTTATGACATAGATCATCGACGTGCCCTTCGTAATCACCACCCAGCATGCCGCGTTGCTCGACCCGCATGCCGGTCGCGTTGGCGACGCAGGCCTGCTCCATTGAAACCTTCGAGCCGTCCGCGAAACTGGTGACCATGTTGACGTTTTGCTTCCACTGCTTCGCGAATCCCTCCTGCGTGGTCGGATCGCGGCGCTCGTCCTGAAGTCCTTTGATGTTTCCGCACACCAACGGCTCGACGCCAAGGCCTTTCACGTAACGATATAGATTCATCTCCACGCCGGGTTGATCGCCGTCCGCAAGCGTGTAGATGACGCCCGCTTTCCGCGCGTGGTGTTGAAGCACGCTCCCAAGCGCGCTGTCGAGCTCGGCGTTCAAGGAGACCAGGTC
>JARFRL010000222.1 GCA_029287275.1 Pontiella desulfatans | reverse complement strand
CGCTTCCACGATCCGCGTTTCGCCATTGGCCCGAATGGTGACGCGCGCGGGCTCAAGGCCTTTCGCGCGACGCACCTCGAAGTCGTCGACTTTTCCGTTCTTCCAGCTGAAGTCGATTTCGAACCCGCCGCGGGCGCGCAGGCCTTTCACCTCGCCGTCGGGCCACGCGTTCGGCAATGCCGGCAGGAGGTGGATTTCGCCGGCGTGGGACTGCATCAGCATTTCAACAACCCCCGCGGCGCCACCGAAGTTGCCGTCGATCTGGAAGGGCGGATGGTTGTCGAGCATCGAGGGAAGGATCGATTTCGCGAACAGTTTCCCCAGGTTGTCGTAGGCGGCCTCGCCGTCGCCCAGCCGCGCGTGGAAGTTGATGATCCACGACCGGCTCCAGCCGGTGTGGCCTCCGCCGGACGCCAAACGCGTCTCCATCGTTTTTTTCGCGGCGGCCATCATTTCGGGGGTTTCCTTCCAGGTATATTGACGGCCGGGATGCAGCCCGAACAGGTGGGAGATATGGCGGTGGCCCGGTTCGGCCTCCGTTACGCCACCCGTCCATTCCAGCACGCGGCCGTCCGCTCCGATCTCCACCGGCGCCAACCGCGCCAGCGCCTTTTCAAGCCGGGTGCGGAACGCCGCGTCGACGCCCAGGATCCGCGCCGCTTCGACGCACGCGGTGAAGTTTTCGTGAATGATCTGATGGTCCATGGCGGGCCCCATGCAGACCGCGGCCTTTATTCCATCGGGCGTTTTGAACATGTTTTCCGGCGAGATGGAAGGGCCGGAGACCAGTTTCCCCGAGACGGGGTGCTCCACGAGATAGTTGAGGTGGAAAAGAGCCGCTTCCTTCATGAATGGATACGCGGTCTCGCGGAGAAACGCTTCGTCTTGACCATATAGGTAGTGCTCCCAGAAGTGCGACGCGACCCAACCGCCGGCCATCGGCCACATGCCGTAACGCGGCTTGCCGAAGCCCGTCGTGAACCGCCACGCGTCGGTGGTGTGGTGCAACGCGAAGCCTTCGACGCCATACATTTCCCGCGCGGTTTCGCGGCCGTTCGGGAGCAGTTTTTCGATGAACGTGAAGAACGGTTCGTGGCAGTCCGCGAGATTCATCACCTCGGCGGGCCAGTAGTTCATCTGCATGTTGATGTTGACGTGGTAGTCGGAATTCCACTTGGGCGCGACGCCTTCGGCCCAGATGCCCTGAAGGTTGGCGGGCATGCACCCGGGCCGCGAGCTACTGATGAGCAGGTAGCGCGCGAACTGCACGTAGAGCGCCGCCAGCGCGGGATCGTTGAATCCGTTTTTCGCCGCGGCGATTCGTTCGTCGGTCGGGCGGCGCGCGGCGGTGGTTTGCCCGAGGTTGATGCTGAAGCGGTTGAAGAAGCGTTGGTATTCCGCGACGTGCGCGGCCTTGGCGTTTTCATAGGTTTCCGCGCGCGCGGCGGCGAGCTGGTTCGCGGTGGTTTCGGCGGGGTCGCCCCCCGCGTAGTCGGTCGCGCCGGTGATGATCAACGTCACGGCGTCGGCGTTCCGCGCCGCGACGCCGTTGGCGATGGGCTGGAGCGTTCCGCCTTCGTTCAGCACCTCGACGCGGCAACGCGCCTGAACGCCGTTTCCCACATGCTCGCTCAGGAGGATCTCTCGTCCCGTCACCTGAATGACGGGCGAGGCGTTGGGCCGCGACAAGCTGGCGTTGACGCTGATCTTGCCGGGTTGGCTGGCCGTCAAGCGGATGTGAATGGCTTGATCGACCGCGGAGGCGAACACCTCGCGGGCGTAGTCCACGCCGTCCACGCGGAAGGAGACGCGGGCCACCGCGCGGTCGAGATCGAGCGAGCGGCGATACTTTTCGGGGGCTTCCATTTCCGGGAAAACCAGATTCAGATCAGCCAGCGACTGATACGTGTTGGATCCCATCGGCAGTCGTTCTCCCAACACGCGCTTGGCGATGAGCGCTTCCGCCTCGGCGTAGCGCTCCGCGAAGAGCATGCCGCGGATTTCGTCAATGTACGCGTGACCGCCTCGGCGATCGACGTTCTCTCCATTCCGACTCCAGACGCTCTCCTCGTTCAACACGATCCGCTCGTCCCCCACGCGGCCGAACACCATCGCGCCCAACCGGCCATTGCCAACCGGAGTTCCGTGGTCCCATCGCGCCGCGGGCCGCTCGAACCACAACACGTTTTCCGCGCGCGCCGATCCAACGCAAACCGCGATACCCAGCAAACCCAAATTCAATAGCGCTTTCATACGCGCGTCCTTTCCCATCCGTTTTGTTCAAATCCCCTTGATACCACGCTATGCGGGCGTTGTCGAGCGAGCCGCTCAGATGGACGGTTTCGCGGGACCCGCCGTTTTACCGCCGTAGGGCTTGTTATTTCGCGGCGCGGCAAACATTATGCGCGGCTAAATCAGGGAACAACATGAAGAAACAAACCTTTACCGTTAAATACAAAAACGAGGGCGACAAGCTGTTCGCCGTCATCGCCGAGACGCTGAGCATTTCCAAAAAGGCCGCGCAGGCCGCGATCGACGCCAAACACGTGCTCGTCAACGGCAAGCGCGTCTGGATCCGCACGCACGCGCTGATGGAAGGCGACGTTGTTGAAATACTGATCGACGACACGAAAAAGCCCGAGGCGAAATACATCGCGATCCTCTGGGAAGACGACGACTACCTCGTCGTCAACAAGCCGGCCTACTTCCTCACCAACGCCGCCGACGGCAGCATCGAGGAGAAGTTGCGCAAGCAGGAAAAAAACAAGAACATATTCGCCGTGCACCGGCTCGACAAAGAGACCTCCGGGTGCGTCATCTTCGCGAAAAGCGCCGAGGCGAAAGAGGCGATGATTCCGATGTTCAAGGGCCGCGACATCGTGAAGATCTATCGCGCCATCACGGTGGGAAGTTTTCCGAAAATCTGGAAAGAGATCCGCACCGACATCGACGGCCTCATGTCCACCACGCTCGTCAAACTGCTCGACGAGAAAAAGCACGCGAGTTATCTCGAGCTGCGCATCGAGACCGGCCGCACGCATCAGATTCGCCGCCACCTCGCGGACAAGCGTTATCCGGTGCTGGGCGACAAGAAATACGCGGGAACGGGCAACGAGCTCTCGCTCGACCAACCGCGGCAGATGCTGCACGCCTACCGTCTGATTTTCCCCCACCCGAAGACCGGCAAGCCGATCCGCGCCACCGCGCCCCTGCCCGGCGACTTCAAGCGCTGCCTCGCGCAAATGAAACTGCGCTAGCCACGCCCAATCGGCGCGCCTTTTTCTCGCGTCGAATGAATGGAAAGCAACGAATCTCTCCGTCCGCGGAGGGCGAGCTTCCTTCGGAAAGCGCGCGCCACACCCTTGCGGGAGCCCCTTTACGGATTGCTAAAACTTCCCAGACTAAACTTAATGGAAACCACAAAATACTCAGGAATCACAAAATAAGGCAATTGCTGTTCTTTTGTGACCTATGTGAAAAATTGGTCATTATCCATTTCCAATTATGTGGTTTAGTCCCGATCAAGGCGTGGGTGGGATAGCGATCAGTAGGCGCGGGCGTCGCTTTTTTCAATGAAGTTGATGAAGGATCGGTTGGCCACGCGGTGGCCGCCGGGGGTCGGGTAGTTTCCGGTGAAGTACCAATCGCCCTTGTGGTCCGGGCAGGCTTCGTGCAGCCCCTCGACGCTTTGGTAGATGATCTGCACCTCGGCCTTCATGCCTTTGGGCGTGAGAATCTCGGCGATTTTGTCGGAAACCTGTTCCGCGGTGAACGGATCAAAGAGATGTTTCACTTGGTTTTGGGCCTCGGCCATCGGTTTCAGTTCGTCGGCTTTGCAGGCTTTGTAGATTTCGTCGAGAACCTGCTCGCGGCCGGTGTCGCGGATCAGCGCCACCGCGGCCTCGAAAGCGATGAAGTCCTTCATCTTCGACATGTCGATGCCGTAGCAGTCGGGAAAGCGGATCTGCGGCGCGGAGGAGACGATGACGACCTTCTTCATGCCCAGACG
>JARFRL010000214.1 GCA_029287275.1 Pontiella desulfatans | reverse complement strand
CGGCGGAAACAAAAACGGCGTTTACTTTCTAAACGGGGGTACGGGACTCTACTTTGGCTTCGGTTTGCAGGTCAACTCCGAGTCGGACGGATACCTGGCCCTTGCTTCCATGAACACCGTGGGAACCGCCGTGGACGCCGGTCCCACCTTACTCACGACAACAGGACTGCACCCCTATGGAGGCACCAAGCTTATCGTGCTGGAAATTGTGTTCAACACGTCCGGCGACAACGATACCGTCACGGTTTACGTGAACCCGGTGGCCAATACGAACGCGCCCGCGGTGCCCGCCGCCGGAACGTATAGCGGCTTCGATGTCGGCACCATTACCGGCATAGGCATGCAAGTCGCGGGGGGCGGGGATTTCATCACCGATGAATGGCGTGTCGGCACCAACTACGCCCATGCCGTGGCCGCGGTCGTCGATCTTCCGAACCCGCCCGTCGGACTCGACGCCACGTCGGGGTCGAACCTCGTTTCCTTGAGCTGGACCGACGCGGGGGGGGGGCTTCCGACGGGTTATAACGTGAAGCGCTCATCCGTTTCCGGTGGACCGTATACCACCGTGGGCTCCACGACCGTTCCGACCGTGACGTATGACGACGCGGTGCTGGGTGGATCGACCTACTACTACGTGGTGTCGGCCGTGAACGGAGTGGGGGAGAGCGCCAATAGCGCGCAAGTCATTGTTTCGCCCATCCTCGCGGCTCCGGCCGCGGTGACCGGATTAATGGTCGTCCCCGGCGATTCACAGGTGGCCTTAAGCTGGACGGCCAGCGCCTTCGCGACCAGCTACGACGTGAAGCGAGCCACGGACATCAACGGGCCTTATGTCTCCATCGGGACCACAAGCGCCACGACGTTCGACGATACCGGAGCCGCCAATTCCATTACGTACTACTATGTGGTGGCCGCGATAGGCGCGGGCGGAACGAGTCCCGACAATGAGCCTGAAAGCGCCACGCCCATCGGTCCCGTGCCCCTGGTACTCGATATTGATCCGGGCGTTGGTATTATCTGGTTCGCCAGCAACAGCGTCACTTATCAGGTCCAATGGGCCAGTGAGGATCTCGGCACCAACACCGTCTGGAACAATCTGGGAAGCGCGATCACCGGCGACGGCACCACGAACACCGTGTTCGACCCCGCCGGTCCGCCTCACAATGTCTACCAGGTGTTCTCCACTCAGTAACTGGACGGAGAGAGAGGCGCCGTGTGAAGCTGTCCGCGTTGCGGGCGTTGTTTCGCGCGGCTCTCCTTTCCGGGAACCGTCTGAGACAAGGGGTATGACTTCGGGGCGGGATGGACGCGGATAGACGGCCTCTTCCGGTCAAAAGACTTTACTTTCGGATCAATTATCTAGATTGTAGGAACAATCATGTGGCAGCTCTTTAAAGAATTCCTCTTGTTCCTGCGCCAAGAAAAAAAGTGGTGGTTGATTCCGCTCGTTGTCGTTCTGCTGCTGTTGGCCACGATAATCGTGTTTACGGGCGGATCCGTGCTCGCCCCCCTGATGTATCCATTTATTTAGGAGCTTCTTTTGCGGCATATTCTTGGCATCTCCGCGTATTATCACGACTCCGCGGCCGCGTTGCTGAGTGACGGAAGAATTATCGCCGCCGCGCAAGAGGAGCGGTTCAGCCGTAAAAAGAACGATGAGCGCTTCCCGCGGAACGCGGTCGCCTTTTGTCTGAAACAAGCCGGTCTCGCGGAATCCGATCTGGATGCCGTGGTCTTTTACGACAAACCCATAACCAAATTTTCCCGGTTGTTGGAATCCTATTTAACCGTCGCTCCCGGCGGTTGGGCCACCTTTCCGCGGGCGTTGCCCCCTTGGCTGGGAGAGAAGCTGAATCTGCGCGGCACCATTCGCCACGAGATGCCGGACTTGCGGGCCGAGACGCCCGTTCTTTTCACGGAGCATCATCAATCGCACGCCGCCAGCGCCTTTTTTCCCTCGCCCTTCGAGGAGGCCGCCATTCTGACGGTGGACGGCGTGGGTGAATGGGCGACCACCACCATCGGGCAGGGGCGGGCTAATGAAGTGTCCATGATCAAGGAACTCAAGTTCCCGCATTCCCTTGGCCTGCTTTATTCCGCGTTCACCGCGTATTGCGGCTTTCGGATTAATTCCGGGGAATACAAGTTGATGGGGCTCGCTCCTTATGGGGAACCTAAATACGCGGACCTGATCTACGATCATCTGGTTGATGTGAAGGAAGACGGATCCCTCCGGCTGAATCTGGACTACTTTCATTTTCTGCGTGGTTTGCGCATGACGAACGCGAAATTCGATCGGCTGTTCGGCGGCCCGCGCCGCCAACCAGAAACCCCGGTTGAACAGCGGCACATGGACGTCGCCAGTTCCATTCAGGCGGTAACCGAGCATATCATGTCGCGATTGGCCCGACACGCGCGCGAGCTGACCGGGCTGAGCAATCTATGCATGGCTGGCGGGGTGGCCCTTAATTGCGTGGCCAATGGAAAAATCCTTCGGGAAAAAATCTTTGATCAAATCTGGGTCCAGCCGGCCGCCGGGGACGCGGGGGGGGCGTTGGGCGCGGCTCTCGCGGTATGGCACATGAACAAGGAAGATCCACAACCGCGCTCCGTATCCAAACCGGACGCCATGCGGGGGGCGTTTCTCGGGCCGGAATTTTCGGATGACGAAATCGAGGACGTCCTGCGGCGGCACAACGCGGTCTACCGCAAGCTGGCCCGGGAAGACCTGCTGGATGAAGTGGCTGAACTGCTCGGCGATGAAAAGATCGTCGGTTGGGTTCAGGGGCGCATGGAGTTTGGTCCGCGGGCGCTCGGTCACCGGTCGATTCTGGGAGACCCGCGATCGCCGAAGATGCAATCGATCCTGAACCTGAAGGTGAAGTACCGTGAATCCTTTCGCCCCTTCGCTCCAGCGGTTTTGCGCGAGCGCGCGTCTGAATTCTTCGAGTTGGACGCGGATTCACCCTACATGTTGATCGTGGCTCCAGTTCAGCGCGCCCACCGCCTTGAAGTGGATTCCCAAGCGTTCGGTCTTGAACGCCTCAAGCAATCGCGGTCGACCTTGCCGGCCGTCACCCACGTTGATTACTCCGCGCGGGTTCAGACGGTGTCGGCCGAGCAAAACCCCGGTTTTCACGCCATCCTTAAACGGTTCGAGGAAAAAACCGGATGTCCCGTGCTCATGAACACCTCGTTCAACGTTCGGGGCGAACCGGTGGTTTGCGCGCCGGATGACGCCTATCGCTGCTTCGTCAATACCGAGATGGATTATCTCGCGATTGGAAACTTCCTGCTGGAACGCGGCGCCCAACCACAAAAAGTGGTGAAACAAAAATTCCACCCCGTACCGGATTAAGCCCATGCTTCGACTCAAGGAAAAACCCAGCGAATGGATCAAGTTCACCGCCGTGATCGGGGTGGTGGTCAACGCGGTCGCGTGGCTGCTCTGGCGGAAAGGCGGCTTGCCCGTCGCGCTCCCTTTCGCGACCGCGG
>JARFRL010000191.1 GCA_029287275.1 Pontiella desulfatans | reverse complement strand
GCGCGGAGTCCGGAATGATGATGTGGTCCTTGTCGCCGTTGCCGCGGTCCTTGTGATACGCGGCCATGATCATCACGCCCGTCAGCTCGCCATGCGCGCCGGCCATCGGTTGCAGCGTGAACTCGTCGAGCCCCGTCGCCTCGGAAAGCAGGCGTTCGGTGTTGTAGAGGATCGCGAGCGAGCCCTGCGTCAACAGCCCGCCGCCGCGCAGTTGCGGCCAGAGCGGATGCACGTCGGTGAGCTCCGGCAGGTTCGCCGCGGCCTCGCACGCCTTGGGATTGTACTTCATCGTGCAGGATCCCAGCGGGTAGAAATGCGTGTCGACCGAGAAATTCAAGCGCGACAGCGCGGTGAAGTGGCGCACCACCTCGGCCTCAGAAACCTCCGGCAGCTCCGCGGGTGTGGCGCGCAGATATTTCGAGGGAATCTCCTCGTTCGCGGAAATCTTGAGCGAGGACATTTGAACCCCGGGACGGCCGGGAGAGGATTTTTCGTAGATCAGTTTCATTTTAAAAATCTCCTTAGGCCTTCAGGGCGCTTTCGAGTTTGGCGACCATGATGTCGATCTCTTCTTTCGTTCGCTTCTCGGTGAAGGCGAGCAGGAGCACGTTTTCCATGCCTTCGTAGTAGCGGCCGACGGGGAAGCCCGCGGCGACGCCTTGATCGACGAGCGCGCTGACCACTTCGGCCGCGTCTTTCGGCAGACGGATCGCGAACTCGTTGAAGAAGCGGCGGTTGAACGCGGGCTCGACGCCCTCGATCTTCGTCAGCTTATGCCAAGCGTAGCTGGCGCGGTCCATGCACTCGCGGCCGACTTCCAGGAATCCTTCGCGGCCGACGAGGGAGAGATAGATGATCGCCCGAAGCGCGCAAAGCTGCACGTTGGAACAGATGTTGGAAGTAGCCTTTTCGCGGCGAATATGTTGCTCGCGGGCCTGCAAAGTCAGAACGTAGCCGCGGCGCCCTTGGGCGTCCTGGGTTTCGCCCACGATGCGGCCGGGCATTTTGCGGACGTATTTCTTTTTCGTGGCCATGAAACCGAGATAGGGCCCGCCGAAGTTGAGCGCGAGTCCGAGGCTCTGCCCTTCTCCGGTCACGATGTCCGCGCCCATGGCGCCGGGCGTTTCAACGTGCGAGAGCGCGATCGGATAGGCCGACATCACCGCGAGCGCTTTCACGGCGTGTATTTGCTCGATCAGATCGGAAAGATTGTCCAGACATCCGAAGAAGTTCGGATTTTGCAGCACGACCGCGCCGACGGTGTCGTCGAGCGCCTCGAGATGCGCGGCCCGGTCGGCGACGCCGCTGGTGGAGAGCGGAATCTCCTGATAATCGACCGAAAGGTTCTGCGTGTAGCAGCGGAGCATTTTCCGATAAATGGGGCTGACGCCCTCGTCGACCAGAACCTTGTTGCGCCGCGTTTGACGCAAGGCCATCATGATGCCCTCGATCAGGGCGGTGCCGCCATCGAACAACGAGGCGTTGGCGACTTCCATGCCGGTTAGGCGGCAAATCGCGGTCTGGTATTCGAACGCGGCTTGCAACGTGCCCTGCGAGGCCTCGGGTTGGTACGGCGTGTAGGCGGTGTAGAACTCGCCGCGGCTCGACAGCGCGCTGACCGCGGCCGGGATGTAATGGTCGTAGAAGCCCGCCCCGCAGAAGTTCACCAGATTGGTGGAGTTTTTCGAGGCGATCTTACGGACGTGCTGCATCATCTCCATCTCGGAGAGGCCCTCGGGAATGTCCAGCTCGTCGGCGCGCAGATGGTCGGGAATCGCGGCGAACAACTCATCGAAGTCGGAAATGCCCAAGGTTTGGAACATCGCCTCCTGATCCAGCTCGCTGGTCGCGCAGAATGGTGTTTTTTTCATGAATTCAACTTCTTTCTTATCTATCCGCGGGCGGTGCCGCTTTTGTAAAAGGGTAGATCGACGACTTCCGCGGAGAAACGCTTGCCGCGAATCTCCACGTCCAGCGCGCGACCAAAATCAGCGAACTCGGGTTCGACGAAGGCCATCGCGACGGCGACGCCGAGGCTCGGCGCCAGCGACCCACTTGTAACCACACCGATTTCGATGTCTTCGTAATACAGCTTGTCGCCCTCGCGGGCGGCCCGTTTGTTGGCGAATTGGAGCCCGACCAGCAGGATTTCGGGATCGTCGAGATCGGCCGCGACGTTTTCTTTTCCGATGAACTCCTTGTCCATGTTGATGAACATGCCGCGGGACGTGGCGACGGGCGTTCGGGCCGATGAAAGCTCATGTCCATAAAGCGGATAACCCATCTCCAAGCGCAAGGTGTCGCGGGCGCCGAGCCCGCCCGGCGCGCAGAGCTCGTGCGCGACGATCTTGTCCCAAAGTCCCGCCGCCGCGGCGTTGGGCAGGTAGATTTCATATCCCCACTCGCCGGTGTAGCCGGTCCGGCTCAGCACGCAGGACTCCAGCGCCTGAAACTCCTTGAACCGAAAATAGCCCAGCTCCGGGAGCAGACAACCAAACACGTCCTCAAGTACCTCGCGGGATTTCGGGCCCTGCACGTCTAGCTTCGCCATGTCGGCGGAAAGATCATTGAAAACCGTGGATCCGGAAATTCGGCCTTGGATCCAGTCGGCGTCCTTCTCGGCGGTTCCAGCGTTCACGACGAGCATGAAGCGGTCGACTTCGAGGCGGTAAACCGTTAGGTCGTCAATGGTTCCGCCGTCATCATCCAATAGGAAGCCGTAGCGCACCTGCCCAACGGCCATCGAGTGAACGGCGCAGGTGAGCAGCTTTTCAAGGTCCTGAAGCGCGGTCGCGCCGGACAGCTCGAACTCGCCCATATGGCAGATATCGAACACGGAGGCGTTCGAACGGGTGTGGGCGTGCTCCTCCAGAATACCCGCGTACTGAATCGGCATGTCCCAGCCGCCGAACTCTCCCATGCGAGCGCCAAGTTCCAAGTGCTGCCGGTGCAGCGGAGTTTTTTTCATGATTGGCGGACCTTACGAAAACGGTCGTGGCGTCGCAATTGGAATTTGATCCTATTAGTGCTTTAGCGACGAAGATCTTCCCTTTATAGAAAGAGACCTCTAAAGTTATTTTCATTTAACCAATGAATTAACGCACTTATGCCGCGACGAATCGACATTCTATATCTGATCGCTTGGGTTTCATACGCTATTTTCACGTTGACCATGTTTCCCGTGTTCAAAATTACCGCAGGAATTCCCGTCTTTCCGCTGATGGCGTTAGGTGCTTGGTTGTACGGAACGAGCACGGGCCTGAAGATCATTGTGGGAGCCCTCATCTTTCATATGTATTTGCTCGGCGCGGTTTATGCCGACATCTTAACTGTTTATCAATCTAGAGCGACCAGCCCCGTTATCGCGATCGTGACCGTGCTGGTCATGGGAAACTTAAGAAAAAACATCGACGCGATCAAAGAAACGAACAAGAAACTGGATCAAATGGTGGAGGAGCGAAACATTAAACTGGCGAAGCTCACCGCGAAGTTGCTGGCCGATTCCGAAAGCGTGAAGATTCGTCATGGCCAGAGACTGCACGACGGCA
>JARFRL010000073.1 GCA_029287275.1 Pontiella desulfatans | reverse complement strand
CGGCCAATGCTCCGCCGTTTGTCCGGTCGGCGCGATTTCCGAGCGCGACCAGACCGCGGAGGTATGGAAGGCGTTGGACGATCCGAACTTAACCGTCGTCGTCCAAACCGCGCCGGCCATCCGCGCCGCGCTCGGCGAATGTTTCGGCATGAAGCCCGGCACGCTGGTGACCGGTAAAATGACCACCGCGTTGCGCCGTTTGGGCTTCGACGCCATCTTCGACACCAACTTTTCCGCCGACCTCACCATCATGGAGGAGGGGACCGAGCTGCTAACGCGGTTGAAAAAAGCGTTGGTCGACGGCGAGGACGTCGCGTTGCCGATGTTCACCAGTTGCTCGCCGGGCTGGATTCAATTCATGGAATTCTACTATCCCGACATGCTCGCGAACCTCTCCACCTGCAAGTCCCCGCAGCAGATGATGGGCGCGTTGGTGAAAACCTACTACGCCGAGAAACTGGGTAAAACCCCCGCTGAAATGTTCATGGTTTCCGTCATGCCCTGCACCGCGAAGAAATTCGAGGCCGCGCGGCCGGAAATGAACGCCAGCGGCGCTCAGGACGTGGACGTCGTGCTGACCACCCGCGAGCTGGGCCGCATGATCACCGAGGCGGGCATCGACTTCATCGAGTTGGAAGACTCCGAAATGGACGCGCCGCTCGGGCTGGGCACCGGCGCCGCGGACATCTTCGCCAACACCGGCGGCGTGATGGAAGCCGCGCTGCGCACGGCCTATGAACTGGTTACCGGCCGCGAGCTGCCCTTCGAAAACCTTCACGTTACGCCCGTCGTCGGCATGGAAGGGATCAAAGAGGCCGAAATCACCATCGAAGGAACGGTTCCGGAGTGGAGCTTTCTCGAAGGCGTCACCGCCAAGATCGCGGTCGCGCACTCGTTGAGCCAGGCCCGCGCGCTGCTCGAGAAGATCCGCGCCGGCGAGGCCGACTATCACTTCGTTGAAGTGATGACCTGTCCCGGCGGTTGCGTCGGGGGCGGGGGACAGCCGCGCGTCACGACCGACGAGACGCGCCAGGCGCGCATCGCGGCGATCTACGCCGAGGACGAGGGCAAAACTCTGCGCAAGTCGCACAACAACCCTCAAGTCGCTCAAGTCTATCAGGAGTTTCTCGGCGCGCCCCTCGGACATAAATCGCACGAACTACTTCACACGAAGTATTTCGAGAAAGAGCGGATCTAGCTCGCCAATCTTGAAATCAGGCGAACGGGGCGGGCGATGGTTAGCCAAGGAAGCCGCGGGTTGGTTTACCGCGCTTCCGGCAAAAACCGGACAGTTTGGTATAGTTAGGTTTAATGCCGATAACTTATAGGAATAACTTCGATTCAAAAGGCTTTCCATGCGAGTTACTCGTTGTTAGGTTTTGGCAACCAAACAATCATAACTTAAATGGATAGGATGGCGCGCCATGGATCTGATCAATAATCCCTATAGTCCCGGAGCGGGGGTTCCACCGCCGGAACTGGCCGGCCGCGAAAATATTCTGCGCGACGCGGAAAACATAATCAAACGCGTGCGAAACGGACATTCGTCGCAAAGCCTGATTCTGCTGGGCTTGAGAGGGGTGGGCAAGACGGTTCTGCTGAACCGCATCGATCAGATCGCGGAAAACCTGGGTTGCGAGACCTCGATTTTCGAGGCCGATATGGATCGCACCTTGCCGCAACTGCTAACCCAACAGCTCCATCGTCTGTTGCTGAAGTTGGATCGGCGCAAGCGGATGGGGGACGAGGTTCAAAAGGCGTTTTCGCTGCTTCAGGCTTTCGCGGGCGTTTTTCGGGTTCATTATGGCGAGTTTCAGGTTGGCGTGTCGGGCTCCATGGTCACTGGCGATCTTTCACTCGACCTGACCGACCTGATGGTCTCCATTGGCGAAGCCGCCAAGGCGCGGAACACCGTCGCCGTGATACTCGTCGATGAAGTGCAGTACATCGCCAAGAATGATCTGGGCGCGCTGATCATGGCATTGCATAAAATTTCGCAGCGGCAGCTTCCGCTGGTTTTCTTCGGAGCGGGTTTACCGCAACTCGCCCATTTGGCGGGCGACGCGAAATCCTATTCGGAGCGACTGTTCACCTATCCCGGAGTTGGACCGCTCGATCCGGAGGGAGCCCGCGCGGCGCTGGTCGAACCGGCGCGCCGCGAAAACGTGGAATTCGAGAAGGACGCGCTCGACGAAATCCTCAACCAAACCGAAGGCTACCCGTTCTTCCTTCAGGTTTGGGGATCGCACGTTTGGCGAATCGCGGAAAAGTCGCCCATCACGGCCGTCGACGCGGTGGAGGCCTCGAAGCGCGCGGAGGCGGCGCTCGACGAGAGTTTCTTCAAGGTTCGTTTTGAGCGGTTGACCGAGCGGCAACAGCAGTACGCGCGCGCCATGGCCGAATTTGGAGACGCGCCGGCCAACTCGACCGCCGTGGCCAACCTGCTGGGGCTGACGGTTAAGCAGGCCGCGCCCATCCGCGACGAAGTCATCAAGAAAGGCATGGCGTTCAGTCCGAAGCGCGGCCTGGTCGCCTTCACCGTTCCAAAATTTGATGAATACATGAAGCGCGCGGCTCCAACTTTCAAGCCCGCGGAAACAAAGGAGAACCACAATGGATAAGCACATCATCGTCGGCGTTCACCTCGTCGATCGCGAAACCCACGCCGTGAAGACGCAACAGGTTTTCACGAAGTACGGCGCGCGCATCAAAACGCGGCTGGGCCTGCACGACGACATTTGCCCGTCGAACGGGCTGATTCTTTTGGAAATGGAGGACACGCCCGAAACCAGCCGAATGATCGAGGAACTCGAGGCGATGGAGGGCGTTGATTGCAAAACCATGACCTTCGCGCATTAACGATTCGCCGCGGATGGTTTCGCGATCTTAGGCGACTTTCTGTATCTTTATAAATATAACAACGAATTATAATTGAAAATCGCCGTGGATCATATATTGTTCCAAAAAACAAAGGGGACTTGAGACATGGAGCGTGCGATGAACACTTGGAGTCAAACCATCACCATCCAAAACCGGTTTGGTCTGCATATGCGTCCGTCCGCGGAGATTTCGAAGCTGGCGAGCGATTTCGACGCCATCATCGCGTTTCATAAAGGCGACCGCGTCGCGCACGCGCACAGCGTGGTTGAGTTGCTGACGCTCGGCGCGTTCCATGGCGACGAGATCAAAGTGACCTCGCTGGGAAACGACGCGAAAGAGGCGCTTGCGACCGTGGTTCGGTATCTGGAAGATTATTCCGACGATTCGTCGCCCAAGGACATCGACAGCGCCGCGGCGTGAGGCGCGGAACTCCGCGAGGGATGGTACAATAAGTGATACTTTGGCGTTGCCTTCACGCCTCCGAATCTTTAGCTTGCGTGGCTCTTGAAATGGAAGCGTAGCTCAGTCGGTAGAGCAGCTGACTCTTAATCAGCGGGTCCAGGGTTCGAGCCCCTGCGCTTCTACCATTTTAAACCCCCGTCATAGTCAATAATGGCGGGGGTTTTGTTGTATATACACTTCATTAAGCTAGTGGATTTGCTATCTGATAACCATTGATGTTTGGGGGTTACTTTCCAAACAATTGCCAAACATTTTGACCTAGGGGAGGGGCAGGAGGGGACACGACCCCCATTGTAACACATATATCGTCCGCGCATAGGTACGGCAATTTTCAGGAAGTATATCAATAATCCGGCCCGCTTCTGAAATGGAGCATCATGGCTGCTGGGCAGAGATAGATCGATTTTTAGGGGGTATAGCCACCGTGAGAAACAAAATCTCATGGATATGCTGTATCCGATTTGACTGTCTAGATGGTCAGAATGACTTCGTCTAAGAAAATATTTCGCGCGCGGGCAAGGTAGAGCACCCCCTGCGCAAACTCCGGTCCTTAATATCACCCATCTTGGGGCGCAACTACTAAGCGAATGAGGTACACAGTTATCGCTTTTTTCTAGAGCCCCGAGATAAACTTGATTAACCTTTAATGAATAAAGCTAAGTGCGGAGTATCTGAGAGTATGG
>JARFRL010000037.1 GCA_029287275.1 Pontiella desulfatans | reverse complement strand
TACGTCAACGACTCCAAGGCGACCAATCTGGCGGCCACCGCCGCGGCGCTGTCGGCGTGCGGGGACCGGATTCATTTAATCGCCGGAGGGCTTCCGAAGGAGTCGGACTATACTTTTGTTAAAGAAATACTGGCGGAACGGGTAAGGAGCCTATACGTTATCGGACAAGCATCTCGAGCGATGTATCTTGCTTGGAACGCGGTTTGTCCGTGCGTGGAAAGCGGCACGTTGCAAGAGGCTTTCCGCGCCGCGCGAAAGGCCGCCAAAGCGGGGGATGTCATCCTT
Source organism: Pontiella desulfatans (assembly GCA_029287275.1). Taxonomy (GTDB): domain Bacteria; phylum Verrucomicrobiota; class Kiritimatiellia; order Kiritimatiellales; family Pontiellaceae; genus Pontiella; species Pontiella desulfatans_A. The sequence continues at coordinate 749 of JARFRL010000037.1, read as the reverse complement.
CTTTCGCCAGGTTGCGCCAGCTTCGATCAGTTCCGGAGTTTCGAGGAACGCGGGGAATTGTTTGAAAAGCTGTTCAACGGCTTGAGACACGCTGGAGATGATGCTTCGTGAAATTGGAATCGTCCGCCGAATCGGGCGCGTTGGAATAGGAGTTTTAAAATGAAAATCGGATCAGCAGTAGTCGCGGCGCACGTCGCCGTCGTATGCGTTTTGGCCCTCACTCAGGGCTGTGTGACCACCGAGTCGCAAGGTAGCGGCCGCGGCGCCGGCGCGAAGCACAAAGGACCTTTCAAACACGAGCACACGGGCAAGACCGCCAGCTCCTCCTCCCAGATGGGCGCGGACACCTACACGGGTTATCAAGACGACGCGACCATGATGGATGATTCCACCGCGATTCAGGAAAGCGATTACACCGCCGTCGAGCCGATGGCGCCGATCGCTCCGGTCGAGTCCACCACCGAAGTCTACATCGTCCAGAAGGGCGATATGCTTTCCCAACTCGCGGTTGACTTCGACACCACCACCGCGACGCTCGTTCAGATGAACAACCTCTCCAACCCGGACGTGCTGTACGTGGGACAGGAGCTGCGCGTGCCGGCCGGCCGCGGCGCTTCGATGACCACGACCAAGAGCACCGGTTCCATCCAGAAAGGCGGAACCTACACCATCCAAAAAGGTGACACCCTTTCCGAGATCTCGTTGGCCGCGGGCGTCAGCATCAACGACCTTCGCTCGCTCAACAACAT
>JARFRL010000031.1 GCA_029287275.1 Pontiella desulfatans | reverse complement strand
AAACATTCGAATTCCGAGTTTCATCCCGCACCTCCGTCCAGTTGCAAGGGGCGTATCGGCCCTCTACCCATGAATGCGAAATCCGCGCGAGAAACGCGCAAAGGAATTCAGAGAATATTTCGCTCGCGGAGGCGCCGCGAGTGGACGGGGGAAACAACCGATTAATCGTTCATTCCTCGTCCTGAATGGCGCGATAGAGCCAGGCGCGGGCGAAGGCCCAGCGGTTGTCGGCGGTGCGTTTGGAGATGCCCAGAATTTCGGCGCACTGTTGCTGAGTAAGCCCCGCGAAAAAGCGCAACTTAACCAGCTCCGCGCTCTCGGGATCAACCTCCGCGAATTGGTCGAGCACTTCGTGCACCTGTTGGATTTCATCCTTCGGACGATCGCAACCGACTTCACAGACGTCCATTTCGGTGCGCCGCCAGTCGCCGCCGCGCTTTTGGCATTTTTTCTTGCGGGCGTTTTCGATGAGGATGCGGCGCATGGCCTCGGCGGCGGCGCCGAAGAAGTGGCGCGTGTTTTCCCAATGGACGTCTGGATTCTGGACCAGGCGGAGGTAGACCTCGTTCACCAACGCGGCGGGTTCCAAGGTTTGTCCCGGTCGTTCCTGGGAAAGACGATAGGCGGCCAAACGGCGAAGCTCCTCGTAAACAATCGGCATCAACGCGGAGGTTGTCTCGGCCCCGTCTCCCCCCTCCCGCTCCAGTAGGTTTCCGACGGCGGAGGCGATCTTTTGATCGGCTTCATGATCTTTCAAGGTTTGGTTCATTTCCGCCCCTCCAAGCAGGGTCAACCTACCCCCGCGAACCCCGCGGGAAAACAGAATCCGCATTTGTTTTTTAGTGATTTTTACTATATCCGCGGGAAGGGGTTCCGCGTTCTTTGGCACTGTTCCAATGGAAAAATAATTCCACGTGGGGGGTTGCCATCCACCGAAAATCCCTATAAAGAACGCGGTCAATTAGCCGAACAAACGTGATTCAGGAAAATTCCAAGGGGGAGACATGGGATTCCACACCGTTATCAAGACCATTTTTGAAATCGCGTTGATGGGCGCTTTTATTTTATCGCTGGGCTATTTCGTCGTGACGGCGGTCGCGCTCGCGCTTTCCAGACTCCGCGACAAGCCGGAAGTCATCGCCGACGATTCGCTCTACCCCACCGTCACCGTTCAGATCCCGACCTACAACGAGCTGGCCGCGCTCAACTGCGCGGCGCGTTGCTTGGAGTTCGACTATCCCGCCGAGAAACTCCAGATCATGCTCGGCGACGATTCCAACGTTCCGGAAATCTCCGCGAAGATCGACGCGTTCGCCGCCGCGAACCCGAAGCTCGAGATCAGCCGCCGCGGCGAGAACATCGGCTTCAAACCCGGTAACCTGAACGTGATGCTGCCGAAATCGACGGGCGACTATCTACTGATTCTCGACTCCGACTTCCTGCCGAAAAAGGATTTTTTGAAACGTCTCGTCGTTCCGGTCATTAAAGACCCGACGCTCGCGGGCGCGCAGGCCGCGTGGCGCATCATCAACGTGCACGACAACCACAGCACCTTGATGGGCACCGGCATCGTGAACATCATCCATTCCGTGATTCTGCCCTTCCTTAAAGCCGCGACGAAACAATGCGTGTTCTGCGGCTCGGGCGAACTGGTGAAGAAAAGCTACCTCGTCGAGCACGGCGGTTGGACCGCGG
>JARFRL010000476.1 GCA_029287275.1 Pontiella desulfatans | reverse complement strand
CCACGCCCAGCCGCCCCCCCCCCCCCACCACTCCGCGCCCGCTCCGACACCCGCCGACCCCCTCAGCGTCGACGCGCCCACGACCGCCGCCAGCCAGCGCCACAACCACCCTCGCCCCCAGAAACACACCACCCACGACGTCCCCCCCACCGCGCCCTACAAGACGCTGCAGTAAAAATACCGGGACACCACCGATAACGTCTATGAAAAGGCCAAGGCGTTGCTCGAACAGAACAAGTGCTAGTCCACCTGTTGGATGCTTAATCGCGCAGAAGCGCCCCGAAAAACCTCGGGGCGCTTTTTATTTGGGTTGCGCGGCCCCCGCCGGATTCGTAAAGTCTCGCCCATTCAAAATTCATCAACTCAACGGAGATTAACCATGACCCCAGCCGCCGTTAAAATCGAACTTCCAGGCATCGAGAAATTCAAATCCGGAAAAGTCCGCGAGGTGTACGACCTTGGCGACCAATACCTGTTCGTCGCGTCCGACCGCATCTCCGCGTTCGACGTCGTCATGCCCAACGGCATCCCGGACAAAGGCGCCGTGCTGAACATGATCTCGAAATTCTGGTTCGACCGCACCGGCGACGTGGTGAAAAACCACATGATCTCCACCGACGTGGCCGATTTTCCCGCGGAGCTTCAGGAGCACGCGGAGTTGCTGAAAGGCCGCTCCATGCTGGTGAAAAAAGCCGAGTTGCTTCCCGTGGAATGCATCGTCCGCGGCTATCTGATCGGCTCGGGTTGGAAGGAATACCAGAAATCCGGCACCATCGGCGGAATGCCGCTGCGCGACGGGTATGAAATGGCCGGAAAGATCGACGAGCCGATCTTCACGCCGTCCACCAAAGCGGACGAAGGCCACGACGAAAACATCTCGTTCGAACAGATGAAGGAAATCGTGGGCGAGGAACTCGGCAACAAGTTGAAAGACATCAGCCTGAATCTTTACAAAACCGCGGCGGAGTACGCGCTGACCAAAGGCATCATCATCGCGGACACGAAGTTCGAGTTCGGCATGATCGACGGCGAGCTGATTCTGATCGACGAGGTGTTGACGCCCGACAGCTCGCGGTTCTGGCCCGCGGACACGTACAAGCCCGGCTCCTCCCCCTTCTCGTTCGACAAGCAGTTCGTTCGCGACTATCTCGAAACGCTCGACTGGGATAAAACCCCTCCCGGCCCGGTGCTACCGGACGAAATCCTGATGAAGAGCCGCGAGAAATATCTCGAAGCCTACAAATTGCTGACCGGCGAAGAACTGGACGTTTAATCCTTCCGGATGAACGCCTTTCTGGAGAGTTTTCTCGACTACATCTCGTTGGAGCGCGGGCTGAGCATCAACACGCGCAAGGCCTACGCCGACGACATTGGCCAGTTTCTTTCGTATCTCGACCAGAAAGGCGTCACCTCGCTCAATCAGGTGAGTCGAAAGCAGGTGCTTGATCACCTGATGGCCATGAAGGCCCGAGGCATGTCCACCAACTCCATCTCGCGGCATCTGGTTTCCATCAAGGTCTTTTTCCGCTATTTGCAACAGGAAGGCCTGCTCGACAAAAACGTGACCGACACGATGGATTCTCCCAAACTGTGGAAAATCCTGCCGGACACGCTTTCCGAAAAAGAGGTGGAGTTGCTACTGGCCGCGCCGGACGAGCGGAAACCATTGGGGATTCGGGATCGGGCGATTCTTGAACTGTTCTACGCCTCCGGACTCCGCGTCTCCGAGCTAGCCAATCTGCAACTCTCCAGCCTGCGCCTCGACGATGGATACCTCCGCGTCATCGGGAAGGGCCGCAAGGAGCGCGTCATCCCCGTCGCGAAGGATTCCGCCGACATCCTGCGGCGCTATCTCGAGGAGGTCCGCCCGTTGTTGTGCGACAACCCGCATCTCCAGAACGTGTTCGTTTCGAAACGCGAAACGGCCCTTTGCCGCCAACGTCTTTGGCAGATCATTAAACAGCACGCCAAAAACGCGGGCATCATGAAAAACGTCACGCCCCACACGCTGCGCCACTCCTTCGCGAGCCATCTGTTGCAAAACGGCGCGCCGCTGCGCGTCATTCAGGAAATGCTGGGGCACGCGGACATCGCCACCACCCAGATCTACACCCACGTCGATCCCAACCGCCTCAAATCCATCCACCAGCAATTCCATCCCCGCGCTTGATCTGGTCGCAGGCTCTGCGACCGGGCACACAGTGTGTGACGCTTATCAAAAACAAGCCCTGCCCGTTTCAAAAACGCTTCAACCTTACCCTCGCTGGCGCACAACTTCCTCATCCAATCTTAATACACTAATGTCTTTCCATATCAATATATGACAGTCATGATCATGTTACACTCATTTACAAACGGATATGTAAAATCATGAAAAATCACAAGTCGCCGTTCTCGAATCGATTAATTAAACGACATCTTTTGTGGCTCTGCGGCGCGCTGACTGCGGCACTGACCACCCATGCGCAATACATTCCCACGAACGGTCTCACGGCCCACTGGAGCTTTGACGGCAACCTGCGAAACGCAACCGAGGCTTCGGGCAACACATCGCCAGCCAACTCTTCCAATCTGAATCTTATCGCGGAAGGCGGAGCGGATTTCAATGTGAACGGCCTATTCGGGAAGGCAGCCCATTTCGACGGAATCAACGATTATCTACAGATTACCAATGCCCCCGACAAGGAAGTGGTGGAAGATGATCCCCTTCCCACCAACACCACCATATCCGTCTGGTTCAAAGCCGACAGCGCCCCGTCCGGAAGCGAACGCTTCATGGTCTATGAAACCGCACCCAATTTCACCCTTTCATTGGGGCTGCGGGAAGGCGCAAGCACCAACGACACGAAAGTACAGGTGTATAGCGACCTATTAACGGCCTCCGATCCAAATATATCGGTTGATATTCCCGACAGCGAGATCGCCGGCGAGTGGGTGCACGTTCTGATGGTGCTCTCCCATGTTTCCGGTTCAGACGATTCCCTGAACATCCTCGTGAACAACAGCTACAGCGCAACCAATACCTTTGAAGCCGACCCCGACGGATTTCAGCTCTTCTCGGACTTCCATGTCGGTACCTACCGCAGTGCAAACGGCCGCTGGTTCCCCGGCTTGATCGATGAACTGGCCGTGTGGGAACGAGCACTTGCAGCCCATGAAATCGAACATCTTTCAACCCCCTCGGTGCTCGTAACCACGAATTTAGATGAAGACGACGGCGGTATGGGTTCCGGCACCGGTCTCTCGCTGCGGGAGGCGGTCAAGTACGCACCTGCAAACGCGCGGATCATCTTCGACCCGGCACTCTCCGGATCAACCATGGTCCTCTCAAACGGCCAGATTCTGGTGGAGAACAATTTCACCATCGATGCTTCAGCACTTTCCGAAGGCATCGTTATCGACGGCAATGCCAGCAGCCGCTGCTTTGTTGTTTCAATTGGCAGCGAGGTGACACTGGATTCGCTAACCATCGCTAACGGCTTTGCTTTAAGCGAAAACGGCGGCGGTATTCTAAACAATGGAAATTTGACCGTGAATCGCTGTACCTTTGTTGGAAATACGGCAGATGACTTTGGCGGCGGTATAT
>JARFRL010000317.1 GCA_029287275.1 Pontiella desulfatans | reverse complement strand
TGAGCCGCGAGCGGCGCTTCCCGCGGTAGCAGGCTCGGCTTCTCGACGCGCAGCGAAACCTCGTCGCCCACGCCGACGTTCAACGCCTTCGCCAGCTTCGCGTTCAGCGCGACTTCGTTTTCCGCCAGCTCGAAACGCGCGCCGGCGAACGTCCAGAAATTCGAATCGCATCCGATCACCTGAACCTGATTGATTTGCCGGTCGTCGGTCATCGCCATGCCGCGCAGGCGCGTGGCCGCGGCGGTTTGGCCGCCGACGCGCTCCGCCAAGCTCGCCGCGAAAAAGGCGTTCGGCGCGTCCACGGCGTAACGGATTTCGCCAAGCCGGCGCAACGCGTGCTTTCTGAGCGAGCCGTCGATCGAGTCGCCCACCAGCAACGAGCCGGTGAGCACCGCGGCGGCCAGCGCGACGCCCAGCAGAACGCCGAGATGACCGCGCCAATAATAGCGGAGACTGGAGAGCGCGAGCCGAATCATGCGAGCCGTCCGTTCTCCAATTTCAACGTCCGGTCCAGCCGTCCCGCCAAGCGCGGCGAATGCGTGACCATGATCAACGCGAGATTCTCCTCGCGGTTGAGGCGCAGCAAAAGATCCATCAACTCGTCCGCGCCCTCCTCGTTCAACGCGCCGGTCGGTTCGTCTGCCAACAGCAGGCTCGGTTGGTTGATCAGCGCGCGGACGACGGCGACGCGCTGTCGTTCGCCGCCCGAAAGTTGGCCGGGCCGATGGTCCAACCGATCGCTCAAGCCGACGCGGTCGAGCAGCTCCATCGCCCGCCGCTGGGCGCCGTCCGTTTTCTTTATCAACGAAGGAACCAGCGCGTTTTCCAGCACCGTGCACTGCGGCAGCAGATGGTGCAGCTGAAACACGAAACCGATCCGGTCGTTGCGAAAGGCCGCGAGCCGCTTTTCGTTGAAACTCGAAACATCCTCGCCGTCGAACTCGACGCGCCCCGCGTCGGGCCGATCCAGCGCGCCGATCAGGTTGAGCAAGGTGCTCTTGCCGCACCCCGAGGCGCCGACGACCGCGACGCTTTCGCCGGCGCGCGTTTCCAGGTTCAAGCCGCGCAGCACTCCGGTGTTGGCGTCGTACGCCTTGCTAACCTCGGTAAGCTTCAACAATGTTTTCATGAATCAACCTTTCAATAAAACGTAATACATTAATCTATCACAAGCCATTCCATTCTTGCGATCCCCCGAACGATCCCTATACTACTTTCGATGGAGAAAGAGGGAGGAACCATGAAACACTCCAAGCTGAACAAGAAAATATGGATCAAAGGTCTGACGCTCGAATGCCCAATGGGCGAAGCGCTCGACGACTGCCCGCTCAACGCGCTGCGGCACCTTCCCGTCTCGCAAATGAACGCGACAATCAATGACTTGAGCGACAAACAGGTCACCACGATCGTCAAGGTTCATCACCATTGCTATCACGAACGCCTCGCGGCGACCCCCACGCGCTGACCGTTCCATCGTCCGCGCCGACGACGATCAGCCCATCGATGATCGCCGGCGAGGTGATTTCGTCGCTGATTTCCTTCGACCACGATTTCGTTCCGTCCGCGAGCGCGAGCAGATAAAGAACCCCGTCCGCGGAAACCACCACCTTGTCGTCGGCCACGACCGGCGAGGTTGGATACCCCTCCGTTTCGAATTGCCAGACCAGCGCGCCGTCGGACTTTTTGACCGCCCGAACGAAACCGTCGTCGGAGGAATAAATCACGAGTTCATCCGTGACGGCCGGCGTTCCGAACGACTGCTGTTCCGACTCCTCGCACGCCCAAACAATGTCGCCCTTTTCCAGGTCGGCGCGGACCAGCGCGCCATCCCGCGCCCCGGCGAACGCGGACGCCCCATCGACCACCACGCCGCCCGCGATCTGCCCATCGCCGCCCACCTCGATGTCGCGGAGATGTTTTCCGTCCGCGGCATACACGTGCAACGCCGCCAGACAACTGCCGAAGACGATCCGGCCGTCTCCCACACCCGGCGATCCGTCGCACCGTTCCACGCCCTCGGTTTTCCAACGTTGTTTTCCGTTTTGCAGATCGATCCCGATCAACGCGCCGGCCGACTGATCCAGCATCACCAGCGCGTCGCCGGCGAGGTTGGGCGAGCCCAGGAAGATCCCGTCGGTCTCGACGCTCCATTTCGGTTCGCCGCTTTTCCCGTCGAGCGCGTGCAGCGCGCCGCTGGTGGCGGCCGCGACGACGAGCCCGTTGGCCGCGAGCAACGGCGCTTCGAAACGAAGGGGCGTCGCCTCGCCCGCGCCGTTTTTCCGCGTGAACTCGTTTTTCCAAACGCGGGAACCTTGCGAATCGAGCGCGATCAGTTGGCCCTTTTTCGCGGCGAAATAAATCCGGCGCCCGTCCGACACCGGCGTGTTGTAAACCGCGCCGCCCGCGTTGAACCGCCAAACGAGCGTCGGCTCCGCGGGCAACGCCGCGGCGGAAACGCCTTTAAGCGTCGCGTCGCCGTGATAGGTCGGCCAATCGCCCAACGCGTTCGTGGCGAGAAGGATCGCGAACATGGCGAATCGGATCATCGGAGCAGCTCCTTGTAAATTGAAATCGTGTTCGCGGCCATCGCCTCGACGCTGAAGTTTTCGAGCACGGCGGCGCGGCCGCGGTCGCCCAACTCGCGCGCCCTTTCCGGATTCGTCAGCAACTGTTTCAGCGCGGGAACGAGGTCGTCATAAATCTCGCC
>JARFRL010000469.1 GCA_029287275.1 Pontiella desulfatans | reverse complement strand
GCAGAAACCGACGCCCGACGTCATCCGCGAGAAATCGCGCGAGCACGCCTTTTTGATCGACGTCGGCATCTGGCTGCTCAGCGAGCGCGCCGTGAATCGCCTCATGAAAAAGAGCGGCTGGAACGCCGCGGAGCAAACCTTCGGCGCCGCGGTTCCGGACACCTACGACCTCTACGGAAGCTGGGCGCTCAATCTCGGATCCGATCCCGTGGAGTCCGATCCCGAGGTCGGCCAATTGACCACCGCGGTGGTGCCGCTGCCCGACGCGGGCTTCTATCACTTCGGAACCTGCGGCGACATGATCCATTCGCTCTACGAACTCCAAAACCTCGTCACCGACCAAACCAAGCTCGGGGCCGTCGCGACCTTGGCGCAACCCTGTCAATTTCTACAAAACTGCGTCTTCGAGGCGCCGCTGCGCCGCGAGGTGAACGATTCGCTTTGGGTGGAAAACAGCCATGTTCCCGCGTCGTGGACGGTCGCGGCGCGGCACGTGCTGACCGGCGTGCCCGAAAACGATTGGACGCTCGAGCTGGAAGAGGGCGTTTGCCTCGACTTCGTCCCGATCGACGACCAAACCGCGCTGCGCGTCTACGGCTACGCCGACGCGTTCCGCGGCCAAATGGGAAGCGCCGCCACGCGTTGGATCAACCGCTCCGTCGCGGACTGGTTCGCCCAGCGCGGGATCGCGCTGGACGAAGCGGGGATCGACCCCGAAACGGATTTACAGGTCGCGCCGCTTTTCCCCGTGCTCGAAACGTTCGACGCCGCCTTCGTTCAATGGATGTTCGCGGCCGAGCCCGAAGGTTCCGAGAAATGGAAAACGGAGTGGTTGGGCGCGAAACGGCTGTCGGCGCGCCAGCTGGGCCAACAGGCCAACCTGCGCCGCGTCGGCGAGCAACGCGCCCGCTTTCGGGCCCGCGCGCTCGCGGCCATGGCGCGCCACGCCGAGCACAGCGTCTTTTACAAACTCGATCTGGAAGCCACCGCGGATCTCTTCGCCGAAAGCGGGGGCGAGCTGCCCGAACCGCTCGACGTCGCGCGGTTGCGCGATCCGATGATCGCCCTGCACGACCGCATGTTCCGCGCCGCCGTTCTTCGGCGCCGCGGCGACGCGACGTGGGAGAGCCGCGAGAACGAGGCCTTCAAAATTCTGCGCGATCTGATCGTCGATCGCTACAAACGCGCGCCCGTCACGCCGCGCTGCTCGCTGCTCGCCGATCAGATCGTGTGGGGCCGCTGTCCCGTCCGCCTCGATTTCGCGGGGGGCTGGGCCGACACGCCGCCGTATAGCCTGGAGCACGGCGGTTCGGTGCTGAACATCGCGGTCGAGCTCAACGGCCAGCCGCCGATTCAGGTCTTCGCGCGCAAGACCGAAACCCGCGCGTTGACGATCCGCTCGATCGATCTCGGCCTCGAGGAAAGCCTGCTCACCTACGAGGACGTGCGCGCCTACGACAAGCTCGACAGCGGCTTCACGCTGGCCCGGGCCGCGTTCGCGCTGGCCGGCTTCCATCCCGATTTCAACGGCGGCGCGCACGCGACGCTGGAAGAGCAACTCGACGCGCTGGGCGGGGGCGTCGAGATTTCGATGCTCGCCGCGATTCCGAAAGGATCCGGCCTGGGCACCAGCAGTATTCTCGCGGCGACGATTCTCGCGGCGCTCTCCGATTTCGGCGAATTAAATTGGGACCGCGTGGAGATCACCCAACGCACCTTGGCGCTGGAACAACTGCTCACGAGCGGCGGCGGATGGCAGGATCAGGTCGGCGGCGTTTTCCCGGGCGTCAAATTGGTTCGCACCATTCCGGGGCTCGATCAGACGCCGGTGGTTCGCTGGCTGCCGTCGCGGTTTTTTCAAGGGCCGGAAAAGGCGCGGATGTTGCTCTACTACACGGGCATCACCCGCGTCGCGCGCGACATTCTCGGCGAGATCGTCCGCGGCATCTTCCTCAACGCCCGCGAGCGGTTGGAAACCGTCGACGCCATCGCGGCCGCCTCGATCCGCTGCCACGACGCGATTCAACGCGATGATTTCGACGCGTTCGCCGAAACCGTCGCCCTGAGTTGGGCGCTGAACCAGCGCCTCGACGCGGGAACCAATCCGCCCGGCGTTCAGGAGATCTTCGCCCTCGCGGGAGACGATCTGGCCGCGGGAAAACTGCTCGGCGCGGGGGGCGGCGGCTATCTGTTCATGATCGCCCGCGACGTCGACGCCGCGCTACGGATCCGCGAACGACTCGAAGCCAACCCGCCGAACGACGGCGCGCGCTTCGTCGAATTCTCGGTCTCGGAGACCGGGCTGCAAGTCACGCGTAGCTGAGGATCGGCGGCCTAGGGGCCCACTTGCGACAACAACGCGGCGCATCCTCCCAGACCGCCCGCGAAGAGCAGCATGATCGGGATCATGATCAGGTACATGAGCAACACGGCCGGAATGCTCGCGAGCATGAATTTCAGGATGATGAGAATCATGCGTCCGAAGGGGATGTCGATGTTCGTGACGGTGATTGGGTTTTCGTTCATGATCGGCTCCTTTTCATTTGGGTGACGCGAGCATGGACCGACGCGCGCGGCCGGCGCCATTACAACGCTCCGCGGCGATTATAACGTGGGCGCGTTAGAAAAACAGCGCGAGCCCGGTGACGAGCTGGTTGCGGTTTTCCCACTGGTCCCCGACGCGGATCGCGATCCAGCGATAGCCCGCCTTCAGTTTCACGCCGTTGAACGGCTTGACCTGCAGGCCGGCGGACAGCCAGTTCATTTCCAGCGCGCCGCGGTTGTAGCCCACGAAAAACTCCTCCTCAAGAAACGGGGAGACGCCGAGCACCTCCCAAGGGAAGTCGGCGCGGGTTCGGTTTCTGAAGCGCCAATCGGTTTCCCGCGCCCACTGGAAGTCGCGGTATTCCAACCGAGTTTGGTTGCTCAGCCGGACGCCCTTCGCTTTTCCCATCCAATCGAGGTTGACCATGGGCCGGCGTTCGGTCAGCCAGCCGGAGCCGAAATTCCACTCGGCGTGGCGATAGGCCAGCTCGACGCGCCAAGCCGGCGCGAGGGAATAGGCGAGCCCCGCGTCGACGTACCAGAAATAGAGCTCGCTGAAATCGTCGCGCAGCGTGACCTGCGAGCGCGACAGAACGGACCATTTTTCCGTCAGTCCGGCTTTCACGAAGTTGATTTGCGCGTAACCCCAGTCGCCTTCCGCGGCGGTTCCAAGCAGGGGAACGAGGAGCGCGAGGGCCGCCAAAAACCTACGCGTCATTTTTCAACCCCTTGATCAGCTTCTCGGATCCCGCGCCGCAGGAGATCACCGAGCGCATGGCGTCCTCGACCGACACGGCGACCGGATGAACGTACTGTTC
>JARFRL010000344.1 GCA_029287275.1 Pontiella desulfatans | reverse complement strand
CCATTCGGGCAACTCGTGGACCGGGTATAGCAGTGGCCGCGACATCACGGCCTACAGCGAACTGAAGATCGAATTCTGGTTGAACTCTGACGACATGGCCAACGGCGACTATCTGGACGTGAAGGTCTATGATGGAAGCAGCTACCAGACGGTGGCGAGCCTGGTGGCCGGAACGGACTTCACCAATGGTGATCTGACCTCCAAGACCATCACGGTGACGGATGCGCAGATCAACTTTGCCAGCAACATGAAGGTACTCTTCGAATGCGAAGCGACGTCAAATGATGAACGGGTATATCTGGATGATATCAAGGCTTCAGTAAAATAAGGATGCCCGCATAACCGAGCGCGGCGTTCATGCGAACGCCGCGTCAGACGCGTGATAAAGCTCTGGAGCGAAAGAGGAGAAACGGCGCGGGCGGTTGAGGGGATTATTTAATCCCGACCACGTAGGCGACCCAGCCTTGGACGTTTTCGTAGGTTTTGCGCAGGCGGTAGATTTCGTCGGACTCGCCTTCATCGTCGAAGTCGTGCAGATAAACCTCGGCTTTGGAGAAGCCGGCTTCTTTCAAAATTTCCTGCAACTCCATCAGCGTCCAGAGGCGCCACTCGTAGGTGAAGGCTTTCTGGATTTTCCCAAATCCGGGAACTTTGAAGTGGATGTGGCAGGTGGTGTCGTGATTGATGGGGTTGTAGTCGGCCTGCTCCCAGATATATTCGAAATCGGGAATCTCCAATCCTTCCGGCGTGGTCAAACCCGGAATCTCGCGGACGTCGTCGGACTTGGCCATGATCGACTCGGTGCCGCCATAGATGTCCATGACGAAGACGCCTTCTTTGTTCAGGCACTGGTGGACGCCCTTGAAATAGTCGCGCAGCGTGTCGCGTTGCTTGAAAACGCAGAACGAGAAGTTGAGCGCGAAGGTCATGTCGACCTTGGGCGTGGTCTCTTCCAGCACGTCGCCGCGAATCAGGTGGAGCCGTTGTTTTTGTTTATCCGTTAGGCCGGAAACATTGTTTTTAACGCCCCAGTCCAACGTCGGTTGATGGAAGTCGATGCCCCAGGCCTCGTGCTGTTTATTTCGCTGGGCCCAGCGCGCCGCGAGCTTGGCGGTGCCGCAAAAGTCCTCGCGGACGGTCAGCGGTTTGCGCTTCCAGTGTTTTTGGTAGACGCGCTTGCCGAAGTCGAGATCGGTGTCGACGTTTTGAACGGAGGCTTCGTAGAGCCAGTGGATGTCGGGGAGGTTTTTCTTTTTCTTAGCCATGTTCGTCAGACGCATTTCGTGTGAATGGCCCGCAGGCCTTCGATCAGCTGTTCGTTCGCGCAGAGCACGGTCGCGCCGAGCGGCTCGTCCCGCCGCGGATACAACGTCAGCGCCGCGCCCGCCCGCTCGGCGATGAGTCCGGCCGCGGCGTAATCCCAGAGAAAGATCCCCGTCTCGAAAAAGCCGTCGCACGTTCCATCCGCCACGCGGCAGATGTCGAGCGCGGCCGCGCCGAGGATGCGAACCTTTTTCGTGTTCAGCGCCAGCATGCGGAAGAGGTCGAGGTGCGGATCGGTCGCGTTTTCCATCTCCTTGGAAAGGCCGGTGACGATCAACGCGTTTCGCAGGCTTTCGGTGTTCGAAACACGAATCGGCGCGCCGTTCAACTTGGCTTCCTCTTCGATGTGCGCGGTGTAATAGGAATTGAACGCCGGGGCGAAAACGCACCCCGCCACGACCTTTTGGTTGTGGCGAACGGCGACGGACGAACACCAATACTCGAGGCCGTGGGAAAAGTTCATCGTCCCGTCGATGGGGTCGATCACCCAGTCATAGGGCGAGGAATTTTTTGGCGTTTGCCCCTCCTCGCCGAGAATCCCGTGCTCCGGGAATTCGCCCGCGATGACTCCCTCCGCGACTTTCTGGCATTCGATGTCGAGCGCCAGTTTGATGTCGTGGTCGAAGGTTTGGGTCGATTCGGTCCGGCGATGCTTGTTTTCAAGCGCGTGCTTGCCGGCGGCTTCCGCCGCGCAGATCGCGACGTCGAGTAGGTGGGTCAACGAGATGTCGTTCATTCGCTTATTAAGCTAAACCCCGCGCGGGTTGGCAACTTCCAA
>JARFRL010000215.1 GCA_029287275.1 Pontiella desulfatans | reverse complement strand
GCATATAGTTATAGGTCGCGGCCTTGAGCGCCCTCCCCATGTCATCGAGATCGTGATCGAACGCCGCGCGGAATGGAGTTTCGTTCGTCGCGAACGTCGAACGGGCCGTGGGAACCCGTTCGATTCCATACCGCTTCGGATCGCGCGACACCTCGCTATGCGCCGTCAGCGCGAAGCGGTGCCAATACGCCGAAAGCAGCGCGCCCGCGTCGAAAAGCCCGCGGACGATTTCCAGCGCCCGCAGGGTTTCCGCCCGCGTTTGCGTCGGGAAGCCATACATCAGGTAGGCGTGCGTCATGATCTCCGCGGCGGCGCAATCCTTCAGCACCCGCTTCGCGTGCCCGACCGTGATCCCTTTTCGCATCAGCTTCAGCGTTCGGTCGTCGCAGGTTTCCAAACCACCGGTCACGGCGACGCATCCCGCCGCGGCCATTTTCCGGATCAGCTCCGTGGAAAACCGCTTTTCAAAACGGATGTTGCCCCACCATTCGACGTCCAGTCCGCGGCGCAGAATTTCGTCGCACACGCCGTCGATCAGGTCAGGAGGAAGCGCCTCGTCCACGAAATGAAACCCGTTGAAACCGGTTTCGGCCATGAGCGTCTCGATCCAGTCGCAAATGGTTTCCGGCCGCGCGGCGTCGTACCGCGCGATGTAATCGATCGACGTGTCGCAGAACGCGCAACGGCTCCAACAGCAGCCATGCGCCAGAACCAGTTTGTTCCAGCGCTCGTCCGACCAGAGCCGCGTCACGGGGTTCAAGGTTTCGAACACGCCGAAATAATCATCCAACGCGAGGCCTCCGAAATCCGGCGCGGGAAGCGCGTCGTGCGGAATCTCGGCCGCGGTGGCGTTTTTCAGCACGACCGCTCCGTTTTCGCGAACGAACGTCCGAACCAGTTCGCCGCCCTCCGCGATCCGTTGGAGCGGAAGAAAACCGCTATCCAACGAGATGTAGTCCACGTAATCGAAAATGGAGGGGTCGGTCAGCTCGCGAAGTTCGGTGTTCACGTAGCCGCCACCCAGCGCGATTTTCACACCTTCACAAGTGTGAAATATCCGGCGCGCGATGGCGAGCGCGCCGAGCAAGCAGCCCGGGAACGGAACCGTGAGCACGACCAACTCCGGCGCGTGCCGCCCCATCGCCGCGTCCACCAGTTCTTCCAACCAGTCGAAAAAGATCGTGTCGCCCGTTTCGAGGACCGACTGAATCCGATCGAAAAACGGCAGACTGGACGCCAGTTTCTCGGCGTAGCGCGAGAAGCCGAAGTTGGGATCGAGCTCCGTGGCGACGTCCGATATGTCATCCAGATAAAGGCTCGCGAGATATCGCGCCCGGTCGGGCTCGTCCAGCCCGCGGAAATTCCAATCCAGTCGCTCCTCCATCTCGTAGGCGCCGGCCAAACGCTCGCCCTCGGGCAACCAACCGCGCGCGCCGATGGCCGCGGCGAGTTCCGGCTTTTGGTCGCGCAGGAACGCGATCACGTCCTCGATGGTTTCGAGATACGGCGCGGCGGCCGCTTCGGGCAGTTCCAACTCGCGCGTCAGCGCGGCGACGCCCTCTCGCGAGAAGAGCCGCGACAAGAGCTCGAGCGACAAGTCGGCCTGAACGGCGTCGTGACCGACCGATTTCAGCCAGGCGGCCAGCAACGGCGTCGCGGCGTATGGCGCGTTCGGTTGCAACAGGGGCGGTGTGATGAGTAGAATTTTCATGAGTGAAGGCGTTGAAAGTACCTTTCACCCGCCCGTATTTCCACATGCAATCGTATTAATATTGCCTTGGAAACGCCTAGTATGCATAAATGAGAATCTTTCCCAAACGAAGGTAGTAGGACTATGGCAAAACCAATTTACGCGGGCTCGTACAACAACCGCGGCGGCGGTCGATGGAAGACCGTTTTCGTCGTTATCATCCTCATCCAAGTGGCGCTCGTCGCCGCGTACCTCATCTGGAGCCGCGGCGAAAAAGCGGATAGCGAAAACGTGGATGTCCCCGCGCCTTCCGCGCCCGAGCTCATGGAGCCCGCGCCGCTGGACCTCGGCCCCGCGCCCATCACCGCGGTGGAGGCTTCTCCGGCGGTCAAAGCGCGGATTTCCGACGCGCGCTCCGCGCTGGTGGCCGGTCAGCTGACCGACGCCAAGACGATTCTCGACCGGATCGTCGCGGACACGCCCGACGCGGAGGCGATCAAACTGCTCGGCGAAGTGAACATTAAACTGCTCAAATCGCCCGTCCTGATTCCGGGCAAGGAATACTACGCCATCCAGTCGGGCGACTATCTCCAGAAAATCGCGAAGAAGTACAACACCACCGTGCCGCTCATCAAAACCATGAATGGCATGGAGACCGACACCATTCGCGCCGGCGCCCGGCTGATGGTCTACAACGGCGATTTCAACCTCCGCGTCTCCAAGGGCCAAAACACGCTCGATCTGATGGCCGGCGACGCGCTCTTCAAGCGCTACTCGGTCGGAACCGGCAAATTCGGCAAAACGCCCGCGGTCGCGTTCGAGATCGTCGATAAGATCACCGAGCCGCCGTGGACGCGCCCTTCCGACAACAAGCAGATCGAATACGGCGACGAGGAAAACGTCCTGGGCACCCGCTGGATGAAAATCGTTTCCGCCGAGCATCCGGAAATCACTGGATTCGGCATTCACGGCACATGGGAGCGCGGCAGCATCGGACAGCAATCAAGCGCCGGATGCATCCGCATGTTGAACGAGGACGTGGAAGAGTTGTTCGACCTGGTCCCTCGCAAAACCACCGTTATAATCACCGAATAAATTTTCACGAGGAGCAGCACATGAGCGCGCCATTCAGCCTACCTTTCGAAAGCCCCGTCCTGGAACTGAAAACCAAGTTGAAGGAACTGGAGGCTTTCAGCCAAGAACAAGACATCGACGTGTCCCATGAAATCAGCAACATGAAGGTCAAGATCGAGCAGACCCGCGACGAAATCTACGCCAACCTCACCGCGTGGCAAAAAGTTCAAGTCGCGCGTCATCCGAACCGTCCCTACACGATGGACTACATCAACACGATGACCACCGACTTCGTCGAGATTCACGGCGACCGCATCCACCGCGACGACCGCGCCATCGTCGGCGGCTTCGCGAAGATCGACGGCAAGAAAGTCATGATCATCGGCTCGCAAAAGGGCCGCGACACCAAATCGAACGTCGAAACCAATTTCGGCTGCGCCCATCCGGAGGGCTATCGCAAAGCCCTGCGACTGATGAAACTCGCCGACAAATTCAACGTTCCGATCGTCACCCTCATCGACACCAAAGGAGCGTACGCGGGCCTCGAATCCGAGGAGCGCCACATCGCCGAGGCGATCGCGGTCAATCTGCGCGAATGTTTCAACATCAAGGTTCCGATTGTTTGCGTCATCATCGGCGAAGGCGGCTCGGGCGGCGCGCTGGGCATCGGCATCGGCAACCGCATCCTGATCATGGAACACGCGTATTACTCCGTCATTTCCCCCGAAGGCTGCGCCGCGATCCTCTGGAAAGACCGCGCCTATTCCGACAAAGCCGCGGAAGCGCTCAAAATCACCGGCAAGGATTTGCTGGAACTAAAGCTCGCCGACGAGATCATCCCCGAGCCGAAAGGCGGCGCGCACGCCGACCACGCGGCCGCGGCGGAGAACCTCAAAGCCGCCTTGCTGAAAACGCTCGAAGAGCTGTCCGCGCTGTCGGCCGAGGAACTCCTCAACGATCGCTACGAAAAGTTCCGCGCCATGGGCGAGTTCTCGGGTTCGGTCGCCTGAAGCGGTTCGCTTAAGCGAAAACCTACTTGCCGCGGGTGATTTCCACCGCGGAGGCCTTCGCGAAACGAAGGGCGCCGGGCTTATCGATCGTGACGATCACCTTTTGAACCTTCTCGTTGCCCAGGGCGATGTCCGCGATCCGTTCCGCGAGGGATTCGATCAGTTGGAACCCGCTGCCCTCGACCAACTTCAGAATCGCTTTTTTGATGGTCTTGTAGTCGACGGTGTCCTTCAGGTCGTCCGACCGGCCGGCGGCGCGCAGGTCCGCGTGCATTTCAACGTTGATCACGATGTCCTGCTTCTCCCGGCGTTCTTCCGGAAAAATGCCGATGATGCAACGCAGCGCCAGATCGCGAATGAAAATTTTATCCATGGTTAAACTCCGTTTCCCAATAGATGCTGCCCGCCGTCCACGTAGATGACCTGTCCGGTGCAATAGTCGGCCTTCAACAAATAAAGCGCGGCCTCGGCGATATCCGCGGGGCTGGGAAACAGCTCCAACGGAACCTTTCCCGCCATTTCAGCGAAGCCCGTCCCGTCGCTCCCCGGCGGCGGAAGGATCGGCCCCGGCGCGACGGCGTTCACCCGAATTCCGGGAGCCAGATCGAGCGCGGCGAGCTTCGTCAACTCCTCCAGCCCTTTTTTGGAGATCGAATAAGGAAGGCAGTCGGCGTCGTTGGCGCGCACGCGCCG
>JARFRL010000123.1 GCA_029287275.1 Pontiella desulfatans | reverse complement strand
TGAAGTTGAAGTGAACGAAGGACGAGCCGATTTCGGAATGATCCTTTCGGCTGGTTCCGCCGGCCATCAACGCGTCGCAGAAGTTGATCAAGCTGCCCGCGGTGACGAACGGCAGAAAGATGGTTTGCTTGAGGCCCACGGTGTGCGCGCCGTTGGCTTCTTCCTCGAGAATGGTTCCGCCGCGGACGTGCGCGCCGCTTCCCATGTTGGCGCCGTCGAAAAAGACCGCTCCGGAAAAATAGCCGCCCTTGAGCGCGACGCCGCGACCTAGTTGGCAATCCTCCAGAGTGACGGGCGCCTCGGAACCGAGCTCGCTTCCGGGGCCGATGGAGGTTCGGGATCCGCGAATTCGGCATCCGGCGTGGATCACCGCGTCGGGCGCGATGGCTCCCGGAACAACCTCTTCACCGATCTCCACGCCCGCGGCGCGCCAATCCTCTCTTGAACGTTCAATCATTCGCCAACTCCCAAACCGTTTTCCGCGCTTGAAAAGAAAGGCGTGAATTTAGCAGAAGTCCGCGGAAAGTCCAAAGGAAGGATACCCTATTCCTCATCGTCGCAAGCGGTGTAAAGCCAGCTCAGCAACGACTCGAAACGCGGGTCGGCGTGAAGGTTGTTCAGGTCGGTGTCGGTTTTCATCCAGTCGTAGTCGCCATAGCCGAGCTCGACGGCCTTGGCGAGCGCCTCGAACGCGTCGTCGGGCCGGTTCATGAGCGAGTAGGAACAACCGAGGTTGTACCACACCAGATCATCGTTCGGCAGCTGATGACTCAACTTCTCGTCGACTTCCAGGCCTTCCTTGAACTTGCCGGTCTTGGTGTAAAGATCGGCGAGCGCCTGAAGAATCTCGATGTCTTCAGGAAGCCGATCCGCCACCTTGCGTAGGAAGGATAGTTCGACCGCGTCGTTTTGGGCGCGGCCGGTGGTTCTTTTCTTGCTCATTCGAAACCTGTTAGTTGACCGACCGCTGCGTCGGGCCGGTGTAGATCTGACGCGGACGACCGATGCGGCCGTGCGGATCTTCGCGCATCTCAAGCCACTGGGCGATCCACCCCGGCATGCGGCCGATGGCGAACATGACGGTGAACATGTTGGTCGGAATCCCCATGGCGCGATACGTCAGTCCGGTATAAAAATCAATGTTCGGATAAAGGCTGCGTTCGGCGAAGTAGTCATCGGCCAAAACCGCCTCTTCCA